>JAIOJM010000204.1 GCA_019911785.1 Sulfuricella sp.
GCTGATGTAATACACGTCCTTGGCGAGGAAGTGCACGCCGAACAGCCGCTCGATGGCCGGCACCACCACGTCGATGTTCAGCGCCAGCACCACGCCGCCGGCCACGCCGATCAGCGTGCCGATGACCCCGATCAGGGTGCCTTGGACGATGAATATCTTCATGATGCTCGCGGGCGAGGCGCCCAGCGTGCGCAGGATGGCGATGTCGGCCTGCTTGTCGGTGACCGCCATGACCAGGGTGGAGACGATGTTGAACGCCGCCACCGCCACAATCAGCAGCAGGATGATGAACATCACGTTCTTTTCGATCTGGATGGCGCGAAAGAAATTGGCGTGCTGCCGCGTCCAGTCGCTGATGTAGATATCGTCACCGAAGCGGGCGGACAGCTCGCGCGCCACCTGCGGCGCCTGGTTCATGTCCTTGAGCTTGAGCCGCACGCCGGAAACGCGGCTGCCCATGCTGTAAAGCTTGGCCGCGTCATCCATGTGAACCAGCGCCAGCCCGGCATCGAATTCGTACATGCCGGCCTCGAAAATCCCGACCACGCTGAACTGCTTCACCCGCGGCATGATGCCGGCCGGCGTAACTCGCCCCTGAGGCGCAATCAGCACCACCTTGTCGCCCACCGAGACCGACAAGGTCCGCGCCAGCTCGGAACCCAGCACAATGCCGAACTCGCCGGAGCGCAAGGCATCCAGACGGCCCACTTTCATCTTGTTTGCCAGCTCGGACACCTGCGCCTCGCGGTCAGGCAGAATGCCTCGCACCACCGACCCCTGCACGGTCTGATCGTAGGACAGCAGCCCCTGCGCCATGACGTAGGGCGCCGTGCCAACCACCTCGGGGTGCTGCGCCGCCACCCCGGCAACACTTTGCCAATCGGCCAGGGTATTGTTCGCGCCGCTGATCTGGGCATGCGCCGCCACGCCCAGGATGCGGGTGCGCAGCTCCTTCTGGAAGCCGTTCATCACGGAAAGCACCACGATCAGCGCCGCCACGCCGAGTGCGATGCCCAGCATGGAAACCAGGGAAATGAAGGAAATGAAGTGGTTGCGCCGCTTGGCGCGGGTGTAACGCAGGCCGACGAAGAGTTCGAAAGGTTGCACGGTTTGGAATGGCTGGCAAAGGCGCCAGTTTGCCATTTAATGGGCGGAAACACAAAACCGGTTAACCGCATCCCGGAAGGGTTGGCCTGCCGCCGCTCTGATGATAACCTAGCCCCTCAATGCACTGCCATCTTCTAATTCCGGGCCTGTTTCCGCCCTTCCGCCCCGAAACCAGACACGCGCTACGGGATTTATCCCTGCCCGCTCTGGCCACGCTGCTGGCGCGCGGCAGCCAGAAGACGCTGCCGGATGACAGCATGGATGCCTGGCTGTGCCAAAGCTTCGGCGTCGAGAAACAGCACGACTGGCCGGTAGCGGCCTTCACCCTGCTGGCGGACGGCGGCAGCCCCGGCGGCGATTTCTGGCTGCTGGCGGAACCTGTGCACCTGCAGTTGCAACGCGACCGGCTGGTGCTGGCGGATGCCGGCAACCTGGACATCACCAAGGAAGAGGCGAACAGCCTGACTGCCGCCCTTAACGAGCATTTCACCGATGCGGGTCTGCGCTTCTTTCCGACCCGGCCCGGCCACTGGCATTTGCGCCTGACTCACCCCCCCGCCCACCTGCAAACCCATTCCCTGGAAACCGCCATTGGCAGGAATATCCGGAATATCCTGCCAGGCGGTGCGGACGGCAAACGCTGGCACAGCCTCCTCAATGAAACCCAGATGCTGCTGCACCGCCATCCGGTCAACGAGGCGCGGGAACAGCGCGGCCTGCTGCCGGTGAACAGCATCTGGCCGTGGGGCGGTGGCGTTCTGCCGACTAACCTGACCCCCCATTTCGCCCATATCTGGGCCAACCACGCGCTGGCCAGCGGCTTGGCTGTCGCTACCGGCACCCCCTGCGCCAGCGTGCCGGAAACCGCCGTGGAATGGCTGCCTGCTGCCCAAGCCGGCTCGTATCATCTGGTCGTTCTCGACGCGCTGCGCAACGTGGCTTTGTACGGCGACGTCCACCGCTGGCGCGAGACCCTGTTGCACCTGGAAAAAGACTGGTTTGAGCCGCTGCGGCAGGCCCTGTCCCGCGGCAAGATTTCCCGATTGACGCTCACTGCTTTCGATAGTAGGCAGGCCCGGTCGTTTTCGGCCAGCCGAACCGACCTGTGGAAAATCTGGCTCCGCGGCAAACCCCTGGAAGCCTACATGGAGAACCCTAAATCATGATGAACACCCCGAGTTTCTATAATGACGTCCCAAAAATCACCCTTTACGATCCGCTGGCCGAGTTCCTGGGCGCGGCAGAAAAAGGAATTATCGAATACCGCTACCTCGACGCGGTCAAACTGGCCGGCCACTCCTGCCCCACGGTGGCGGGCGCTTGGCTGATGACGCGCAAGGCGCTGGCGAGCCTGTATGGCGACGAACTGCCGGTGCGGGGCGCAATCCAGGTTTCATTCCGTGACGGCCAGGCTGATGGCGTGACCGGGGTGATCGCCAATGTCGTCGGCCTGCTCACCGGCGCTGCGCAGTCCGGCGGCTTCAAGGGAATCGGCGGGAAATTCGACCGCAGAAACCTGCTGCATTTCAATGCCGGCATCACCGGCGAGATCCGTTTCACCCGACTGGATACCGGAATCAGTGTGGAGACGACCTATCATCCGGAACGGGTCGGCCCCTCCCCCGGCATGAAAGAACTGATGCAAAAAGCCATGATGGGCGTCGCCAATGCGGAAGAACGGAACAGCTTCGGCCTGCTCTGGCAGGACAGGGTCAAGCGCATCCTGATCGACCATGCCGAAGATGCCGAGCTGATCTCGGCCGTCATCAGCGGGAGGTAGGCAGTGGCCGAACACAACGAAATCACCCTGCTGCTCACGCCCGATGCTGCCGAAACCCAGTGCCTGGAAGCCGTCAAACAGGCGCGCAACACCAGTCACGCCCTGGCGGCGCTGATCGCCCTGCAGGCATTTGTTTCAGCCACTGCCCGCCCGACAGATCGCCACACCCCGGCTTATGAGGCGGTCAAGGCGGTCATCGAAAAGCATGCCATCGCAACACGGGCAAAAATTCTCGCCGAAAATGCGGGCGTCCTGGCCAAGGCGATCCGACAGAGAAACCGGCCGGAAATCGCGCATATCCACGCCGCACTATCCCGCAACGGTTTCTGGCAGGCGGCGCAACAGGCCATCGGCCAATTCGGGCCGGACGATCTGGCTAGCGCTGCCGAATGGGCAAAAGACTGGTGTAGCGAAGCCAAGACGCAAGCCCAAGCTGCCAGCGGCTACCCGGATGCGCTGGATTTCAGCAAGGCCGGGATTGCCGCAACCGAATACGCCGCCATGACGGAAATCAGTCATTATTTCACCGATGCCATCGGTTAAATGGCATTTTAGGGGAAACCCCTATTGACAATGCAATTTTCCACATAAGCTGTGGATAAGTTTGTGCATAAGCTGTAAAGATATGCCGCAAGTCCAATACGCACAAGGAAGAACGACAATTTGACTAAATTCTACCCTTATGCTCTTGTTGATTAGAATCAATATGTTATCAATAAGCCCGTGGTTTATCATGAGGTTATGATCGAAATTCCTCGCTACGGCCAAAATTGTGGATGAATCAGTCCTCAAATGCTTTGTCAAGTGACGACTCGTACATTAAAGCCCGGGGAACAACCAACCTCGGCGAGCATTCACCGGATGCGAACTATAATGAGCAAATAACTCACTCAAACACATCCCGCCGGCAACCCATCGTGAAAAACAGTTCACCCTTCCCTTTGAACCTTCGTCCACACCCCGGCGACGCGCTAGTGCTGGTGGATGTGCAAAATGATTTTCTGCCTGGGGGCAGTCTGGCCGTGCCGGCCGGCGACGAAGTCATCCCTGCGCTCAACCGTTACATCAAGGCATTCAGAAGAGCATCCCTGCCGATATATGCAACCCGCGACTGGCACCCGCCAGACCACTGCTCATTCCGGGCACAGGGCGGCATCTGGCCGCCGCACTGCATCGCCGGCAGCAAGGGGGCGGAGTTCTCGCCGAAACTCGACCTGCCCGCCAATGTGGTGATCATCTCCAAGGCCACGAACCTGAACGCTGACGCCTATTCCGACTTCGACTCACCGGACATGGAACAGCGCCTGCGCCAGAGTGGCATCAACCGCCTGTTTATCGGCGGACTGGCGACCGAGTACTGCGTACTCTACACAGTCAGGGACGCACTGGCCCGCGGCTTCGATGTACTGCTGCTGCTCGATGGCATCCGCGCCATCAACGTGAAACCCGAAGACGGGCAGCGCGCCATCGAGGAGATGACTTCGCTCGGTGCGCACCCCATCCACATCGAGGATATCGCCGCGTGAACCCGCAATCCAGCCCTCTGCTCACCGACCTTTACCAGTTCACCATGCTCCAGGCCTATTTCGACGAGGGCATGGATGAAACCGCCGTGTTCGAATTCTTCGTGCGCGACCTGCCGCAGCGGAATTTTCTCATGGCAGCGGGGCTGGAGCAGGTGCTGCAGTTCCTGGAAAACCTGCACTTCACTCCCGAGGAGCTGAACTGGCTGGCCGACTGCGGCCGTTTCAACACGGATTTCATCGACTTTCTCAAGACGCTGCGCTTTACCGGCGAAGTCCACGCCATGCCGGAAGGCACATTGTTCTTCCCGCACCAGCCGATCCTGCGCATCACCGCCCCGATTACCCAGGCGCAACTGGTGGAAAGCCGCATCATCAACCTGCTGCATTTCCAGACTCTGATCGCCTCAAAAGCCGCACGCAGCGTGCTTGTCGCGCCCGGTAAACTGCTCGTCGATTTCGGCCTGCGCCGCGCCCACGGCGCCGAAGCGGGGATGCTGGCGGCGCGCGCCGGTTACCTGGCAGGCTATTCCGGCACAGCCACGGTGCTGGCCGGGGCACAGTTCGGCATCCCGCTCTACGGCACCATGGCGCATTCCTACATCCAGGCACACGCCGACGAAACCGACGCCTTCGAACGTTTCGCCCATTCCCACCCGACCAACACCGTACTGCTGATCGACACCTACGACACCGAAGCGGCGGCAGAAAAGGTGGTCAAGCTGGCACCACGCCTGCAACCCATCCGCATCAAGGCAGTACGCCTGGACAGCGGCGACCTGTCCGAGCACGCGCACAAGGTCCGCCGCATACTCGACCGGGGCGGGCTCGGCGAAGTCGGCATCTTCTGCAGCGGCAACCTCGACGAACACGAAATCGCCCGACTGCTGGCACAGGGCGCGCCGATCGACGGATTCGGCGTCGGCACCCGTCTCGACACCTCCGCCGATGCCCCCTATCTCGACTGTGCCTACAAGCTGGTGGAATATGCCGGACAGCCGCGCCGCAAGCGCTCGGAAGGCAAAGCCACCTGGCCCGGCAGAAAGCAGGTTTACCGCATCCATGCCGCGGACGGCAGCCTGGATCGCGACATCCTGACACTGGAAAACGATGTGCAGGCGGGGACGCCCCTGATCCAGCCCTTCATGCTCTCGGGCAAGCGACTGGCCGCACCCGAACCGCTGGAAGAATCGCGGCGCCGTGCAGCCGCCGAACTGGCGCGGCTGCCGGAACGCTTGAAGCAGCTTGATGCGACGCAAACACCCTATGCCGTCGAGATCGCCCCGGCTTTGCGGCAACTGGCCGAAGCAGTCGACCGCACCGACCATTAAAGTCGAGCTTTCCAACAGAATATGCCATAACCGGCCGTTCATTATTTTCAATTGTTCACGCAACGTGAACACAATTCTTTAATGAACAATCCTATTGACACCGCTGTTCACTGTGCGGTAATGTTCACGTAACGTGAACATATTAAAATATTGAACAATGAACCCACTTAACGACAAAGAACAGACAATCTTGCTGCGTGCCTTGGAAGCCTTGCATAGAACAGCAGGCATTACCGGCCACGTGATTGAAAGGGAAACGACAATTCCCCAAGGCTTTCGTGCGGATGCTCGCGTTGAAGTCGAGGCAAATGGACAGTGCTATGGCTATATGGCCGAAATCAAGCGTGTCGATCGATTCGCCACCCTGGGGGACATCAAGAATCAGTGTGGCCAGTATGGTGATCAACTGCTTCTGGTAGCACCCCGCGTCACAACTGAAATCGCTGAAAAATGCCGCGAACTTGATCTGCAATTCATAGACACGGTCGGCAATGCCTATCTGCGCCGCCCCGGGTTGTTTGTTCTGGTAAAAGGACAGCGACCTGTTAAAGGTGAAGATTTTCAGCTGGCAGAGCAAGAGGGCAAACGTGCAGGAACAGCCACCAACTTACGTGTCTTTTTCGCACTGCTATGCAAACCAGAACTGCTCAATGCACCTTACCGCGATATCAATCAGGCCGCCGGTGTCGCGCTGGGCGCGGTTGGATGGGTATTCTTTGACCTGAATGCCAGAGGCTACATCACCGGCGGGAAAGGCAAGGGTGACAGAGTGCTGCTTGAGCGCCAGAGACTCGTGCAAGAGTGGGTCACAAACTACCCGATAAAGCTGCGTCCGAAACTCAACCCCAGAAGGTTCCGCGCTCCGACAACCGACTGGTGGAAAGAAGTGGATATCACTAAATATGGTGCCCAATGGGGGGCAGAAGTCGCAGCGGAGAAATTGACAGGCTACTTGCGCCCGCACGTACTCACCATTTATCTTCATAAGGAGCAAGGACAGAAAAATTTGACCCGAATGGTCGCCGAGCACAAGCTGCGGGCAGACTTGCAAGGCGACATAGAAATTCTCGATGCATTCTGGGATTTTGAAGATGAAAAACCAATGCCGGAAACAGTGCCGCCATTGCTGACTTATGCTGACTTGATAGCTACGCTGGATCCTCGCAACCTGGAAGCTGCAAAGCTGATTCATGAACGATACATCGCGACCACTGACGCCGAAGCCTGATCGCCCTGTTGAGCCGATAGCCTTGTTGGTGATACATGAAATCCACAAAGCTGCAAAAGAGCTTGGATTCCCGGTATTCCTGGTTGGGGCGATGGCTCGAATTATCCTTCTCGAAAATATTTTTGGATTGAAGGCCGGACGCGCCACTACCGATGTGGATTTTGCATTTGCCTTGGACAACTGGGAACAATACAGGACACTCAAAACATTCCTGGTTGCAAATTCAAGTTTTGAGGAATCAGGGCATGTTGCCCATCGGCTGCTTGTCCATCTGCCGGGCCTGGAGCATAAGTTCAAAGTGGATTTGATTCCGTTCGGTGGAATTGAAACAAGCCCAGACACCATTGCCTGGCCGCCAGACATGAGTGTCATGATGAACGTTGCAGGTTATAGCGACGCATTGGCCGCCGCAGTTACAGTTGAAGTGGGTCCTGGAATAAACATCGCGGTTGCCTCGCTGCCTGGAATTGCGATCCTGAAACTATTCGCCTGGGCCGATCGGGGGCGGGAAAACCCGAAGGACGCAATTGACCTTGTTTCGCTGTTGCGTGGCTATCACGAAGCCGGCAACGAGAGCAGGATTTATGAGGAAGAAGGCGCGCTTGCAGCACTTGAAACAGCCGGGTATGACATAGAGCTTGCCGGAGCCTGGTTGCTTGGAAATGACGCTGCTGCAATGGTTTCCGCACAAACGAGCAGAGACCTTATAGAGCTGTTAACAGGAACAAAAAGGAGTCGATTGGTAGAAGATACGGCAAGAGCGATGCTTGGCAAGGATAATGCACTGGAATATTCGCATCGCTTATTGGAACAATTCACCAACGGTTTTATCGCCTGAACGGACAAGTAAAACAAACGGAATTCATGAATAAAAACACTACTGTCCGGTTAACTTTGACGTCACAACGCTGTGAGCCATATTTGATACGCCATTCGAGAACATTGTACGTGTCCCCGACTTCACTGCAAACTTCCGGTTTTGACTCCGGGGGTTGCGATGTACGACGGCAAAACACTGTTTGCTCAGGTCATGGACTTTTGCGAGTTGGGCGATAAAGCCATGGTAGAAGGATTGTTCCATGCCCAGATGGGATTGGAATTACCGTAGCCCTCCCCGCCGCGCCCTCTACCTCAACAGGCCTGAGATGACGACATCCACCGCCTCGTCGGGCGTCAGGCCGTGGGCCATCAGGGTTTCGAGCTGCTTCTGGTCGACCGTGCCCACCGCTGCCTCATGGGTAACCATGGCCTGCGGGTGTTCCACCCTGACGATGGGCTCGGCACTGGCCACGGCACGGTCGCGCACGATCTCCTTGCAGTCCATGTGGCCGCGCGCTCCGGCAGCCTTGCCGTGGGTCACCCCGATCACGGCGCTGGTGGCCTCATCCTCCACCGCGACGCGCGACTTGATCAGCCCCCGTGCATCCTCCCCTTCCAGGACCAGTTCGTCCCTGATGTGGATCTCGTCCGTGCCATGGCCGTATACCCGGGCGGTGATCTCGGCTACGCCCTGCTTTTCCACCACCACCCGGTAATCGATGTGCAGTTTGCCCACCCGCCCGCTGGTCAGGGAAAAATCTGAAAAATACCGGGCATGCGGCCCGACCCGCACATCCGCCTGCGGAATCACCTCGATGCCGCCGTACGGCCCGTGATAATGGCCTTCGCTATGGTGCAGCTCGGCGCCTTCCCCGAGTTCCACCCGGGACTCCATCACATGGCGCACCTTCTCCGCGTTGGGGAACAGGCAGTGGGCGACGATATGGGCCGAGGCATGCGCTTCGAGTTTGACCAGCAGTCGGATATGCTGGCTGCCATGCGGTTTCATCAGGCCGATGCAGGTGTGGATCGGGTTTTCCACCTGGATGCCGCTGGCGACGGTGATCTGGATGGTGATGACCCCGGCGCTTTCCTGGCTGCGAACCTCAACGCCGGGTACGGTCTGCCGGCTGAGCATCTGCTGGCCATCGATCACCAGGTGGGCGGTCTGCGGCTGGGTGAGGATAGCTGCATCCGGATAGTGGCTGAACAGTTCGCCCAGCAGGTTATTCAAGCTCTCAACCATGGCATGTCTCCCCGTCGCATGCCCTGCAATCGCGATTGCGGAAATGTTCGGCGACCCGTTCCGGTTCATCCGTCATGACCAGCCTGCCGCCGCAGAGCAGGGAGGCGCGGCTGGCGATGCGTGCGATCTCCTGTCGATGGGTAATCAGCAGCACGGCGGCCCCCTCCCTTTGCAGTTCCTTGATCACATCGACGACTTCCTGCAGGGACAGCATGTCGATGCCCGAGTCTGGCTCGTCGAGGATCGCCAGCTTCGGCTTCAGAGCCAGCAAAGACGCCAGCTCGATGCGCTTGCGCTCCCCTCCGCTGAGTGTCTTGTCCAGCGCCCGTCCCAGGTAGAGACCCGGTTCCAGGCCGACGCGCCGCAGGCAGTCCGCCGGGGCATTGGCCGCCCGCCCCAGGCTCAGATAGTCAGCCACGCTCAGCCCTTCAAAGCGGGCCGGCTCCTGCCAGGCCAGGGTAATCCCGAGCCGGGCGCGTTCGTGGATGGCCAGGGTGTTGATCAACTGTCCCTGAAAACGGATTTCGCCGGCAGTGGGCACATAGCCGCCGCAGCCCATGATGAGATTGGCGAGAGTGGTCTTGCCGGCGCCGTTGGCGCCGAGCAGGGCATGAATCTCCTGCTCGTGCACCGTCAGGTCAAGACCGGACAGGGGTTTCTTGTCCCGCACCGAATAAGTCAAGCCTTTAACCTCAAGCAAAACCATGCGCTATACTCCAATCAAGCCATTTCATAAGGCAGGCAAGCTGCTCGCCGAATACGCCCGAACACCCACAGCTTCTCTTATGTATAGCTTTCTTCCTGGCCCGGAGCAATTCCGGTGCGGGACATCCATGGACAGAACCGACAATGAGACCCCTGTTCCATCCGAAACTCGTCAACGATCCTTTCGGGGATCCCGCGCTTTATGTGGATTGCCTGTTCGAGAAACGGGCCCTGATGTTCGACCTGGGGGATATCAGGAAGCTTGCCCCGCGGAAGATCCTGCGCCTGAGCCACATTTTCGTTTCCCACACCCATATGGATCATTTCATGGGGTTCGACTGGCTGCTCAGGATTTCCCTGGGCCGCGAAAAGCTGATGCATCTTTTTGGCCCGGCCCGCTTCCTGGAGCAGGTCGAACACAAGCTGGCGGCGTATACCTGGAACCTGGTGGAGAATTATTCCAGCGACTTCACCCTGGTCGTGACCGAGGTTCAGCGGGACGGGATGGCGAGAAGGGCCAGATTCCGCTGCAGGGCCGGTTTCCGAAGAGAAGCCGAAGAAGAGCTGGCGCTGGCCGACGGGGTTCTTGTCGATGAAGAGATATTTCGCATCCGCTGCGCCATCCTCGACCACAAAACCCCCTGCCTGGGCTTCGCGTTAGAGGAAAAGGCGCATGTCAACGTGTGGAAAAACCGCCTGGCGGAAATGCGCCTTCCCATGGGGCCATGGCTGCGGGAATTGAAACAGGCCGTGCTCCGGGGCGAAGCGGACGATACGCTGTTCCGTGTCTGGTGGAAGGAGGACCGGCAGGTCCGGGAGACGCATGTTCCGCTCGGCCGGCTCAAGGCCGAAGTGCTGCGCATCGTGCCGGGGCAGAAGATCGGCTACGTCACCGACCTGGTCTATCATCCGGAGAATGCCGGAAGGGTCATCAATCTGGTTCGCGGTTCGGATCTGCTTTTCATCGAAGCCGGCTTTTTGCAGCAGGACGCCGAGCGTGCGGCACAAAAGTACCACCTGACTGCCCGGCAGGCGGGCTCAATGGCGCGGGAGGCAGGGGCGAAGAACGTTATTCCGCTTCATTTCTCGCCCAGCTACTCCGACCGGGAGGCGTTGTTGCGCCAGGAACTGGAAGACTCGCTTGGCTTGCCGCCAAACGCTTAGAATGCCGGCACGTCAGCCGGGAGGGTCCTGCTGAATGATGCCCAGTTCATGCGAGCCAGCACGTCCTTGTTCTGGCGCAGGATTCTTTGGGCTGCCCGCACCTTGTCGAGCAAACCGGTCAGTTCGGCATCGAACCCTTCACTGGCAACCACTCGGTACCACTCGTCACCGTCCGGATCCTCCTCATCAAGATTGCGCCAGAACAGGTTGCTGAAGCTCCCGTATGAAACCGGTTTTCCCGCAAGAAGGTCGGCCCTGATTTTGCCGGCCCATAGCCGGCGTCTCTCAATCAGCCCTTCCGCGCCATTGTGAACCGTCACGGACAGGTAGGAATGGAGATCTCCCGGCCGCCTGATCTGCTCAAGCTCAAAAACCCGGTCCCCCGCGGTAGCATCCGCAATCAGGGCTCGCAGAGCGGCGCTGGAGATTTCCAGGGCAACACCGGTTTGGAATTGGTGAATCTTGTCGAGGTACATTTGTTCCTTCTCTTAAGGCAGATTTTGATAGCAAAATCCTGCCAAGGTTCAATGTGTCATTCCAGAATTTTATCCAGATCGCGCCGGGGCGGCTGCTACACTGGTAGTGTTGCATTTGCCGTGAGGTGGGCATGCGCGAAATTGACGGTTCCTACGGAGAAGGGGGTGGACAGCTGCTGCGCACGGCGGTGGCGCTTTCGGCCATTACCGGGGAAGCCGTCCATGTCCGGAACATCCGTGCCAATAGAAGCAATCCCGGCCTTGCTCCCCAGCACCTGACCGCGGTCATGGCTGTGGCCAGGCTGTGCGGCGCTGAGGCAGAAGGGCTGGAAGTCAAATCGCGGGAAATTCTGTTCCGGCCCGGCCGGTTGGGTGGCGGCCGGTTCGATTTTCACGTTGGCACTGCCGGCAGCATCACTCTGGTGTTGCAGGCGGCGCTGCCCGTTGCGGTTGCCTGCGGCGAAAGATTATGGCTGCGCATCAGCGGCGGCACCGATATCCGGGCTGCCCCGCCCCTGGATTACTTTCGCCTTGTTCTGCTGCCCCTGCTCTCCCGCATGGGCGTCAGGGTCCGAATCGAGGTGTTGCAGCGGGGGTATTTTCCAAGAGGTGGCGGGGAGGTGGCCGTGGAGGTACTGCCCTCCTTGCCGCTTCAGCCGTTGATGCTGGATGCGCCCGGTGCCCTGAGGGAAATCCGCGGTTTCGCCCACGTTGCCAACCTGCCGGATCATATCGTTCAACGCATGGCGAGTTCGGCGCTGGCGGAGCTCTCGGCCTTTCCTGCGCCATCTATCGATCAGGCGGTATTGGGTGCAGATGAAGCTATCGGGGCGGGAGGAGCGATTGTTTTGGTCGCGCGGATGGCGCACACCATTCTGGGCGCTTCCGCCATCGCGCAACGAGGGGTGCCCGCAGAGACGCTTGGCTCGGAAGCGGGCAGGTTGTTGCGCGAGGAAATTTCTGCCGGGGCCACCCTCGACATCCATGCTGCCGATCAGGTGCTGATTTACCTCGCCCTTGCTGGCGGTGCCTCACGCTTTCGGGCAAGAAGGCTCTCCTCCCACGCTGTTACCACCATCTGGCTGCTGGAGCAGTTTCTGCCTGTGCGCTTCACCATCATTGAGGCCGATTCCCTGGTGAGGGTCGAGGCGACATCCAATCCGGCTTGAAAATTCAGAAGAATACGTCCCTCGAAAGCCCTTTGCTTTTGAGAGTGCGATGCAGGGATTCCAGTGCCTCCACCTGAATCTGGCGCACCCGTTCCCGGGTAATATCGAGCGTATCGGCCACCTTTTCCAGGGTGTGGACT
>JAIOJM010000205.1 GCA_019911785.1 Sulfuricella sp.
GCGCAGATCACGGGATGCGAGAAATTGCTGGAAGCGTGGAGGACCGGCTGGACCGAGGCGATGGCGGCGATTCGCCTCGCCAGCGACGCGGGGGGCGAGGAGGCCGCCGCCAGACTGGGGCAGTTCGATGGCCTCGAGGACGCCCTGGACACGCTGGATGGGGCTCGCGCCGAACTGGCTGCGGCGCAATCTACGGTGACGCGGGTCGAGCAGGAAGTGGCCCGGCTTTGCGGGGCGACTGGGTACGACCGCGCGAACCGTCCGGTCGATGCGGTGGTCGAGACGCTCTACGAGCGCCTGGTCGCGGCTAAAGAACTCGCCCAGCGTCGCAAGACGCTGGAGGACCTGATCAAGGAAGCCGGCAAGGCGGGCGATCAGGCCGCTCAGTCGATCCGGCTGGCGGAGCAGGAACTGACAAGGCTAAAGTCCGCGGCCGGATACGCAACGCTGCCAGAACTGGTCGATGCCGAAAACCGGAGCGCCGAATGCCTGAAGCTGGAAAGCGACATGGCTGCGATCGAGACTCGGCTGGTCACCGCCTCGGCGCTGCCGCTCCAGGAGTTGCTGGCGCAGGCCGAGGGACAGGATCTCGTGCTGGTCGAGGCGGCCCTGGTACGGGTGAGCACCGATCTGGACGCGTGCACGGCCCAAGTGGAGGCGCTGCACGGGAAGCAGATCGAGACCCAAGCCGCGCTCGGCCAGGTCGACGGCGAGGCGGTCGCGGCGGAGGCAGAGCAGAGAGCGGCCGATGCGGCAGCGCGGCTTTCCAACCTGGTGGCCGACTATTCCTCGGCACGCCTCGCGTCGGCCGTCCTCCTGGAAGCCATCGAGACCTACCAGCAACGCTACCAGGGACCGCTTCTGGCGCGCGCTTCCGAGCTGTTCGCCACCATTACCGATGGCCGGTTCGCCAAGGTGGCGACGGACTTTGACGAGGACATGACGATACTGGTAGGCGTTCGCCCCAATGGCAAGCGCGAAACCGTCGGCAACCTGAGCTCGGGGACCCGGGATCAACTTTTTCTGGCACTTCGATTGGCGGCGATCGAGAGCCATGTCGCCAACCAGGAGCCCATGCCGGTCGTGGTGGACGACATCGTGATCAATTTCGATGATGCCTCGGCCAGCGCAACGTTCAGGGTGCTCGCGGAATTGTCCAGGAAGACGCAGGTGTTGTTCTTTACGCACCACGAACATTTGCTGGAGAGGGCCGCCAGTGCGATAGGTGCGGGGGCTTTTACAGCGCATAAGTTATAGAATTTTGATTGGTCTAGGCTTGGTGAATACACGCTAGCCGCAATTTTATACCTGAACTAAGGGGATTACCTTGGATAGCCAAAAGTGACATAACCAGACGGAGGAATACGCAAAATTTGGCTGATTGACCTGACAAATAGGGAAGATTTAAACAAATAAGAACAAGTCTGTATGGGGGTGAATCTTGTGGGATAAAGGGGTAGAAGTCCGGTTAGTACTCAATCCTGGTCGGACTGGGACTTGCACGGGAAACACGCGGATGCGCGGCCCACGTCAATATGTTCAGGTAAAGTTTGCCGACGGCACCACCGATTTCGTTTCCGAAAATGAGATCGAGCTGGCTTCGGGAATCGATCTCGACGACCACTACGCACTCATTCGTCAGGGTGCTTACGGCAGATCCACCGATCTTAGACGCAATCTTACTTATGTACATCTGGCTGGCCGCCTGGCCAATCTTGTATATAGCATGGGGATCACCAATACTGATTTCTATGCCCATCAGTACAAACCACTCCTTACACTGCTTGAGTCGCCAGCCAACGGGATCTTGATTGCCGATGAGGTCGGTCTTGGTAAAACAATTGAAGCCGGTTTGATTTGGACTGAGCTTCGTGCGCGATTTGATATGCGGCGATTGCTTGTCGTTTGTCCAGCAATGCTCCGGGAAAAATGGCAAGACGAATTGATGCGCCGTTTTGGTATCAACGCAACCATCCTAGATGCCAATGGGCTGCTAGAGGAATTGAAGAGACCTCGGACATCAACAGGCGAAGGTCAAGCGTGGGTTGTCAGCTACCAGTCTGTACGGCCGCCCAAAGACTGGAAAACCACTAAAACATCAGATGTAAAGAAACCTACAGCTAAACGGCTGCTGGCTGATCTACTTGATGAAAATGCTGAAAGCGAGCCACTGCTCGATATGGCCATCTTCGATGAGGCGCATTACATGCGCAATCGGGAAAGCGCGGCCTACACCCTGGGGGCACTGATTCGAGATGCTTCCGACTACCTAGTGTTGTTGTCGGCGACCCCTATCAATCTGAAGAACGACGACCTCTTTAATCTCTTAAAGCTAACCGATCCCGAGCATTTTAGATATCCATACGATTTTGCGCAGATGTTAGAGGCAAATCGTCCTTTGATTCAGGCGCGAGATTTAGCTTTGAACCCTGCCGCAAACGCAGAACTCATCGTGGCTCATCTGAATGAAGCAATTGAACAACCTCTTCTGGCCAATTCCTTACAGTTACGCGCGTTGTTGGAAGACCCACCCAGTGAGGCACGCCTTCAAGAAAAAGGGTATCGGGCCATTCTTGCCGAGTCTCTTGAAAGAATCAATCTGTTGGGGCACGTCCTGACTCGAACGAGAAAACGCGATATCCATCTCAAACGTCCCAAAAGGATTATCCAGCGGGAGCGTGTGCCCATGACTGAAATCGAGCGCGAATTTTATTCGGCCGTAACGGAGCTGACGCGTGCTTATGCCTGGAATCGGGAGATTTCTGATGGTTTTCTACTCGCGATGCCACAAAGACAGGTTTGCAGTTGTCCAGCCGCCACTGCGCGTGCCTGGATGTCTGGCGACTCTAGCTGGAAAGAAGATATTGCTGATGAGTTAGATTTTGATGAAGACTCAGGGCCAGACATATCGATGTCACTAAAGGAGTATCTCAAGGCACGACTACCCCGAAAGATTACTGTCGAAGAGCTAGAGCGCAATGACTCGAAGTTCGAACGCTTATTGAAGGTCATGTCTGAGTTTCTGAAAACACAACCAGATGAGAAAGTCATCTTGTTCACCGCGTTCAGAGCGACGGCACTTTATCTGGCTGATCGACTCAACAAGGCGAATATACCGTCATCTTTGATTTGGGGAAACATGTCGCGCCCCAAGCAAGAGATCATCGACGAGTTCCGGGAAGACCGGAAACTCAAAGTTATGGTCTCTACCGAAGTGGCTGCAGAAGGCGTCGATTTGCAGTTCTGCCACGTATTGGTTAACTATGATTTGCCGTGGAATCCAATGCGTGTGGAGCAACGGATCGGCCGTATCGACCGCCTTGGGCAAGAAGCAGACTTATTGCATGTCTGGAACCTTTATTTCCAAGATACTATTGATGATCGAATTGTGGTTCGCCTCATGGATCGGCTACGCATCTTTGAAGAGGCATTGGGTGAGCCGGAGCCTATTGTTGGAGAAACGATATCCAGACTTGAAGCGGATCTCCTTACTCGCCCACTAACAGAGGACGAGGAAAACGAACGTATCGAGCAGGCCGCACAGGCACTAGAAAATCTTCGGCAGGTCCAGAATCAGTTGCAGGAAAACGCCGCGCAGATGATGGCGCACGGCGGCCTTCTTCTCGAGAAAATCGCGGCGGCCCAAGAATTTTCACGGCGCGTGACCGAATCCGACCTGGTTGTCTATGTTCGGGACTTTCTAAGTAATCATGCCCAAGGGCATCGATTTGAGCAGCATCCGAACGACTTTCAACTTTTTGACATTCAACTCCCTCCTGCAATAGCAGCCAAATTTGACGACTTCCTACGTAGGAAACAGCTATTGGGGCAAACGACATTGGCTAGTGGAAACATACGAACGTGCCGATTCTTGAACAAAGTCAGTTCCCAGACCAACCGTTCATTCGAGGTTATCAATCAGTTTCACCCACTAGTTCGATTCGTTAGCGAGAACCTTCACGAGATTGGCGAGCATTTCTATCCCGTGGTGTCGATTAAGGTTTCGCATGCTCACTATGGATCATCGTTGCCGGCAGGTGATTATGTGTTCTGCGTTAAACGGTGGGGATTTGAAGGCATCAAGGCAGAGGAGTTGTTGTGCGCTGCGGCGGTGCGATTCGATGGGGATGGCGTCCTTTTAGATGACGCCGCTGACATGCTGGTCAATATTGCTCGGATCCACGGAGAAGACTGGTTGGATGCGCCGGCATTGGTGAGCGGTGTAAGCGTCGAGCAACAGCTCGATCATCTAGAGACGGCACTGGATACTGCCTTCGAGCAGACACTGGCTCGAAAGCAAAATGAGAATAGCGATCGAGCCTCTTTCCAAATTAGTTCGTTGCAGCAACACATGGACCGGAAACTCCCCGGTCTGAGGGAGCAGCTTCAGCGGTATTTAGAACAGGGCAAAAGAGGTCCTGCGAACATGACTCAGGGGAAAATCAACAAGCTGGGATCTAAGTGCGCTACCCAGGTGGAACGTATCAAGCTGCGCGAAAAAATCACGCCTTCCAAAAATTTCCTCTGTGCTGGGGTGATTCGGATCGAGCGTTAAAGGGGGGGCGTGTATGGGTTCGATGTTTGATGAGATGAAAAAGGTAAAAAAGAGTCTCCATGGCAACAAGTTGGACGCGCCGGACGTCGCTCGTGCCATAGCCCCGATACGGTCTCAGCCTGTGTCTAAATGCCCGGCGTGTGGTCTAACCTTCTCAATGGATTCACTTAAAAAACATCTAGTCCGTGAACATGGGGTGGCTGAGCGCACATCTCTAAGTGATGCTATGGCGATGTTGTCTGGTGGAAAAATTACGGCACAACAATTTTACTTAGAACCAGCGGTATCCAAGCCACCACTTCCTAAACAAAAGCCACCTCAATCACACCTCAGTAATAAGTCCAACATGCAACGTGTGGCGAAGAGTGGTCAGTCACGGAAACGCATATCAGGCTTGGATCAAAACAAAGATCTGGATGGCTATGTCGAACAGGTTATTAAGCTACCGAGCGGTGAAAACCATACGGTTTACGTCAAACGAACGCTGAATTTATCGTCAAATCAGAAAAATTCACCATCACCAGCACGTGGACGTAATAGCTCGAGTTCAGGGAAACAATCAGGGACATCAACATTAAAACCGGCGTCTACGACTCATCGTGCGGGACAACAAATTTCCCCAGCCCAGCATCAGCCATTGGCCCCCCCCAAACGATCATTCAAGCTCTCAGGCCCAAATGATTTCAAGATTCCCGATCCCTGGGTTGCTCAGGGAGCAAACACAACATTGTGGACGAGTGGTAAATCGTTTATCGCGCGAATGGGGATAGACTTTGGAACGGCGTTCACTAAGGCGTCCATTGGCTACGGTGATGACATTTATATCGTAGACTGGATGGGCATTAAGGGGGGGCAGGATATGTTCACCTTGCCTGGTGAGTTTTCCGTATTACAGGATGAATCGTGCGTCATTGGTCGAGCACCAGATGCGGGTCGAGTCGCTACCGATCTCAAACTACCATTCCTTGAGGGACATGCGTCCCGATCTAGCCTGATCGACACCACAATTTTCCTTGCTTTGACAATGCGGTACATCAGGGGTTGGTGGTTCCATCATCACAAGGGGCTGATTAAAGCACAAGCCATTGATTGGAACATAAACCTGGGGGCGCCGACAACACCGTGGCAGGATGGCAATATCCGTAGTAAGTATGAAAAAGTGGCTAAGGCTGCTTGGATTGTCAGTTGCAGCAGCGAGCCAATAACCATCGCTCAAGTAGAACGGGTGTTTGATAATGCTGTTCAATCTGCTCCGCCGGTCGAAATAGTTCCAGAGTTCGTCGCTCAGATTGCGAGCTATACACGTAGCCCGCAAAGGCAGCCGGATCTTCATTTGTTGGTTGACGTAGGTGCCGGTACGGTTGATGTGGTGACTTTCAATGTGCATAGAGATGATGAGACTGGAGAAGATCGCTTCCCAATTTTCTGGGCATCTGTAAGCAATCTTGGCACTCACTATCTCATGTCGCAGCGGCTTCACGGATTCCCGCAGATTCATGATGAACAATGGAGTGATGCTACGGCCATCCCCTCTGCTAGTGAATTCGGAAAAACATATGGCATATCCGTTCAGGATGTTGAAAAAGTCGATAAGCAACATACCAAAGATGTTGTAGATGCAATTTCATCTGTATTGCGCACCACCAAAGGTAAGCGCTATCTCAGGTCTCCGAATTGGAAGGCAGGGATACGAGTCTTCTTTTGTGGCGGAGGATCTTCCTGCGAGGTTTTCGAAAAGTCAGTCCCAGAGGCATCGGCGCAAATGGGAGTGCCATTACACCGCATTCGGTTACCGCTGCCAAATCATCTGATTGCACCTTCCCTCTCGAAAGAACAGTTTCATCGTGTCTCTGTGGCCTTTGGTCTTGGCATGGATGCGTTCAACTTAGGGCAGATCATTCCAACCGCTGAAGTCGCAGATGATAAACCTACCCAGCTTCCTCTTCGGGCGCATATCACCGACTTTGAAGATAAATAACGATGGATAGATTGTCTTATTTCATGCAGGTTGTCAGGAAACGGAAGGAATTGGCAAATCAGAGTTCGTGCTCTGGCAATGCAATCCATGTGGTGCGTTAGCAGAGAAAGCCAGATAGAATCACCTGACATAGGGAGACAACTAATTCAATTGGAATGCAATCTGTTGGAGTTCTTCACGAATCGTGGGGGCTTTGATGTCGCGGCCCATTGAGGTAGTGCAACGAATGAGCAAAAAAAACCTCAACGACCGGAATATTTGCATCAACTCTATCACCCTGACCATCGATCAACTGTATTTTCTTTGTCGGGGTGGCAGATGAGTTCCATGGCGCCCGCCCCGGGTGCACGGGTGCTTATTCGCAACGAGGAGTGGATCGTTCGCAATGTAGACCAGTGCGATATGGGTGGTCATCAACTCGAATGTCTTGGTGTATCGGAAACGGTGCGTCATCGCGATGCCATCTTCCTCACGGCCATCGATACCGTAAAGGTGCTCGATCCAAGGGAAACTGAACTCGTCAGTGATATCTCCCCGCGCTACATGTCGAGCCTGTTATACCTCGAAGCACGGCTACGCCAGACTGTACCAACTGATTCCGCTATTGCGCTTGGCCACCGTGGGGCCATGGATATGCTACCGTTTCAGCTGGAGCCCACGCGTCGTGTATTGCAGCAACTTCGGCCCCGTTTTCTTATTGCGGACGCGGTCGGCCTAGGCAAAACCCTTGAAGCAGGGATTCTGGTGTCGGAACTCATGCGGAGGGGCAAAGGGCGCCGCATTCTGGTGGTGACCACCAAGAGCATGATGCAGCAGTTCCAGAAAGAGTTCTGGACACGCTTTTCGATCCCGCTGACACGGTTGGATTCGACGGGTATCCAGCGAATCCGTCGCCATTTGCCTACGAACCATAACCCTTTTCACTACCACGACAAGACCATTATCTCGGTTGATACCCTCAAGCGTGACACTGAGTACCGGCACTATCTTGAGACAGCATACTGGGACATCATCGTTATCGACGAGGCTCACAACGTCTCATACAAAGGTAACCGCACGCTCAGTAACAAGCTGGCCACTCTACTCGCGCATCGATCGGATGCCCTGATCTTATTGACGGCCACACCACATAACGGCGACAAAGAAAGTTTTGCGAGCCTGATGCGGATGCTAGACCCTACCATTCTGCCGCAAAAATCGGACTATACAAAAGAAGACGTTGAGCACTTATTTGTTCGCCGCTTCAAAAAAGATGTACGTGAAGAAATCCGCCAAGATTTTCCAGAGCGACAAGTTTTCCGGTTTAGGACAAAGCCAAGCGCTGTCGAAGAAAGGGCATATGCCACACTGGCAAATCTGAACTTGTCAATCGACAAGGATAGGCGCACGGGTGCGGAGATGCTGTTTCGGACCATCCTTGAAAAGTCTTTGCTGTCATCTCCAGCAGCCTGTGCGCAGACTGTACGCGAGCGGATTAATCGGCTGAGCAAAAAGGATTCCTCGCACCCTGACATTCCCGCTCTCAATCAGCTTCGCGAAGCTGTGGATGCCATTGCTCCCGATGATGTTAGCAAGCTCAACGAACTTGTGAGTCGCCTGAAGAACGACCCCATTTGGAGCTGGCGTCCAGACAACGCCTCTGACAGGATAGTGGTTTTCACAGAGCGCATCGAGACGCTGAAGTTCTTACGCGAACACATGCCCCGCCGGCTTGGTCTCAAGGAAAACGCAGTTGCCATCCTGCATGGCCAGTTGCCAGATACCGAGATTCAAAAGACAGTTGAAGAGTTTGGCAAAACACTCTCACCACTGCGATTGCTGATTGCTTCTGATGTTGCCTCAGAAG
>JAIOJM010000206.1 GCA_019911785.1 Sulfuricella sp.
CCTTCTCCTCGCCGCCGGAAATCACCCGCTGGAGCGGCACGACCAGCTCGACCTCGATATTCGATCCGCGCACCGGGCCGGCCTGGCGGCGGTGGAAAAAATGATTGAACAGCCCGCCGCCCGGACCGAAATCGAAGTTCAGCCCGCCGAACAGGTCTTCGAAATCGATGCCGCCGAACAGGTCCTCGCGGCTGAACCCGGCCACGGCTTCGAACCCGCGGGCATCATATTCGGACCGCTTCTTCGGATCGGAGAGCACTGCGTAGGCCTCGGCGATTTCCTTGAAGCGCTCCTCGGCGCCCGGCTCCTTGTTGCGGTCGGGGTGGTACTGCAGGGCGAGCTTGCGGAAGGCATCCTTGATCGCCTTGCCGTCGGCGTTTTTCGGAACGCCAAGCACCTCGTAGTAATCGCGTTGGGCGGTTGCGATGATGGCCCCTTCATCATGAATTTATTGGCTTTGAAAAAGCGATAGAACCGCAGAGGCGCAGAGACGCAAAGGAGTTCGAAAACCGGCACTCCACAAAAAATTACCCTAAGTAAAAATCAGAATAATCCCATAACTTCTTGGCCTTACTCTGCGCCTTTGCGCCTCTGCGCCTTTGCGCCTCTGCGGTTAAGCAATTGCCGTTTTTAGGTTAATCGCTTGTCCTATCTTGTCTCTTTATATTCCGCGTCCACCACCCTGCCGCGCGGCCCGGAGCCGCTTGGCCTGGCTTCGCCGGCAGCAGCACCTTCTTCGGTTTTTTCTCCCGGATAGGGGGTCTGCGCATACACCCCGGCACCGGGCTGCTGGGCATAGATCACCGCACCGGCTTCCTTCAGCACCTTCTGCAAGGCTTCCGCGCGCTCGGTGGCAAGCCGGGCATCGCGCTTCACCAGCGCCTCCTTCGCCTCGCGCAGCGCGGCCTCGATCCGGCCCTTGAGTTCGGCGGTGAGCTTGTCGCCGAAATCCGCCAGCATCCTTTCCGCCTGGTAGCAAGCAGAGTCGGCCGCGTTCAGCTTGTCCACCTCCTCGCGCCGCTGCTTGTCCTGCTCGGCGTATTGTTCGGCCTCCCGGATCATGCGCTGTTTCTCGGCATCGGATAGCCGGGTCGAGCCGGTAATGCGGATCGACTGGGATTTCCCGGTGGCGGTATCCCTGGCGGTGACGTTGAGGATGCCGTTCGAATCGATGTCGAACGTCACCTCGATCTTCGGCATGCCGCGCGGTGCCGGCGCCAGGCCGTCGAGGTTGAATTCCCCCAGGCTGGCGTTGTCCGGGGCCATCGGGCGTTCGCCCTGAAAGACGTGGATGGTGACGCTGGTTTGCATGTCGGCGGCGGTGGTGAAAATTTCGGATTTTTTCACCGGCACCGGGGTGTTGCGCGTGATCAGGGGGGTTGCGACGCCGCCCAGGGTTTCGACGCCGAGCGTCAGCGGCGTCACGTCCACCAGCACGATATCGCCCACCTCGCCCGACAGTACGCCCGCCTGGATCGCCGCGCCGGCGGCGACGCATTCCATCGGGTCGACCCCCATTTCCGCCTTGCGGCCGAACAGGTCCTCGAAGAAAGTGCGTACCGCCGGCATGCGGGTCGGCCCGCCGACAAAGACGACCCGGTCGACATCGCGCGGCGTGATGGCGGCATCCCTTAATGCCTGCTCCACGGGGCCGCGGCAGCGCTCGATCACGGAACGCACCACCCGCTCCAGGTCGGTACGCGTCAAATCCAGTTCGAGGTGGCGCGGCTCACCGCCCGAGGAAGCGATGTAGGGCAGGCTGATATGCGCGGTGGTGCTGGCGGTCAGTTCGATCTTGGCCATCTCCGAGGCTTCGAGCAGGCGGGCCGCCGCCTTGCGGTCGCCGCGCACATCGATGCCGGATTCCGTCCTGAAGCGGTCGGCCAGATATTCGAAAATACGCTGGTTCATGTCGGTGCCGCCGAGCTGGGTATCGCCGGAGGTGCTCTTCACCTCGAACACGCCCTTGCCGAACTCCATGATGGTGACGTCGAGCGTGCCGCCGCCGAAGTCGATCACCGCAATGCGCAGCTCCTGCCCCAGCCGGTCGAGGCCGTAGGCGAGCGCCGCCGCGGTGGGTTCGTTCACCAGCCGCGCCACCTCGATGCCGGCAATGCTGCAGGCGTCCTTGGTGGCATTGCGCTGGTTGTCGTCGAAATAGGCGGGAACGGTGACTACCGCCTTGGTTACCGGCTCGCCCAGGAAGGCTTCGGCGTCGCGCTTGATTTTCTGCAGCAGGAAGGCGGACAACTGCTCGGGAGAATACTCGTTATTGCGCAGGCGCACCTTCTCGCGCCGCCCCATCTGGCGCTTGAAAGCGGAGGCAGTTCCTTCCGGATTCGACGCTGCCTGACGCCGCGCCGGTTCGCCGACCAGCATCTGCCCGTCGGCGGTCATCGCGACATAGCTGGGAAACGCCTTGCCGCCCAGGCTCACTCCCTCGGCGCTGGGGATGATGACCGGCCGGCCGCCGCGCAGCACGGCGGCTGCGGAGTTGGAAGTGCCGAGGTCGATCCCGATGATAGCCATGATTCTCTCCCTGATTTTTTCTTAAAATTCACGCACCGTCTTTATAGCCTACTATACTTTCAAAAATAGCAGAAGGCGGTCCGACAATGATCAAAAACACACGCATCCGGCGAACCGGCGCACTAGTCATGGTGGTGCTGGGCGCAATCCTGATGTTTCTCGCTCCGGAAGTCTGGCCGGGCGCACTGCTGCTCGCCCTGGGCGTCATCATCGAACTGGTCGGCATCACGCTGGAGCACAACGCCAAATAAGGCTATCGGCCACGCTGATATTGCCCCATCAACTCCGCATGGCCGAGAATATGCCCCTGCATGGCCTTTTCCACCACCGCTTTGGCAGGTTTGCCCAAATCCGGCAGAACAACATCCAGCGCATACAGCTTGAAAAAATAGCGGTGGCGGCCCACGGGCGGGCATGGCCCCCCATAACCCGTGCGCTGCCAGTCGTTCACTCCTTGCAACGTCCCCGGCGGCAGCACCTTGGCCGGAACGGCCTCAGGCAATTCGCCCACGATGGGCGGCAGGTTATACAGCACCCAGTGCACCCAGATCATCCTGGGCGCGGCCGGATCGGGCGCATCGGGATCATCCACGATCAGCACCAGGCTTTTTGTTCCGGCTGGCAATCCGGACCAGGCCAAGGGCGGAGAGATATCCGACCCATCGCAGGTATAACGCTGCGGGATCGTGCCGCCCTGGAAAAACACCGTGGATGTCAGCATCATGTTCATTCTCTCCTGTTTTTTGTCGCCCGCCATAACAGGCAGAACGGCCGCTAACAGCGCCGCCACAGCCATGCGCCGCAGGGCGAAATCATTGCGAATCAATCTACTCATCGTCACTCTCGAAAATAGGCCACTCGCTTCAATATAGCAGCATCCAGACAAGGGTTTGCCCTGCCCAACTGCGGCGCTACAATGAATGAATTTTTCCATGGGGGTATGACGGTATGCGACAGGCTGTGTTACGGGTATTGGCTTTGCTGGTGTTACTGGCGCTGCTGTTTTACTCCGTCAGCGTGACCGTGGCATGGTGGCGGGATGAGATTGCCCTGACAAGCGGCTGGAACTGGTTCTGGGTAGGCCTGTTACCCCTGTTGATCGTGTTGTGGTGGCGCTATTTTTCCATCTTCGGCTGCAAGAATCCCGCCTGCCTGCTGCCGGAAGATGAGTCCGTAAAAAAATCGAAATGTCATGAAAAGCAATAAAGCAACGGGTGGGCTCGTCTATTCCACCGAGCACGGCAAAATGTGTCCCGGGTGCCGGAAACCCCTTGCCGAGTGTGTTTGCAGCCGGAATACAGCTATCCCTGTGTCTGACGGCATTGTGCGCGTCTCCAGAGAGACCAAAGGCCGCAAAGGGAAAGGCGTTACCCTGATCAAGGGACTCACGCTGGATGCGCTTGCGCTCGCTCAACTGGGCAAGCAGCTCAAAACAGCGTGCGGCTCCGGCGGCACGGTGAAGGACGGGGTAATTGAAATCCAGGGCGATCACTGTGAACGGGTGATCGAAAATCTCAAGAAGCAGGGCTGGGCCGTCAAGCGGGCTGGCGGGTAGTCGGCCTGCCTCCACCACATCCCGACTCGGCCGCATTGCCGCCGGGGTTATGCGTCGTTCTCGTAACTTGACGGCGTCACCCCGGCGCGGGCAAGGAATTCGCGCAGCTGCTTGATCAGCATCTTGTCGCAGACATTGCTTTGGTGGGGGTGGTGCAGGAATTCCTCGAAACCGTTTAACGTCACGTGGAAGCGCGCTCCGTGTGCCGAGGCGACACTGGCACCCAGGTGGTGCAGCAGGGATTCGATTTCGCGCCAGTGGATGTTACCGCTGACCGGATCGTGGAAGATGGCGCGTAGCAGGCTGCTATGCTTGTGGCTCATGGCGGTGCTCCTTATTATGTGCGGCCTTGCCCGAATTATTAACCCCTGTGGCGACAAGGTAAAGCAAAGTTGAGCAGATTTTGCGCGGTGTGAAATAATGGCCGGCTTATATTTGATGCATGGCAGTAACAAAGTTCGCTAACCGAGATTCCCCAAGCGAGATTCCAAAAGACCCGATGTCCCTATCCGAGCATTCCCATTCCAGCACCACGCCCCAACCCGGTGCAGCCAGTCTGCGTTCGATCGGCCGCCTGTTCCCCTATCTGTGGGAGTTTCGCGGGCGCGTGCTGCTGGCGCTGGCTTTGCTGATCGGCGCCAAGCTGGCGGCGGTGATGGTGCCGCTGGTGCTGAAGGAGATCATCGACGCGCTGGACAAATCGCGCGCCGATCTGGTTTTGCCGCTGGCGCTGATCGTCACCTATGGCCTGCTGCGCTTTGCCAGCACCACTTTTGCCGACCTGCGCGATGTGGTGTTCGGCAAGGTCACGCAGCGCGCCATGCGCCGGGTAAGTATGGCGGTGTTCCAGCACTTGCATGCGCTGTCGCTGCGCTTTCATCTGGAGCGCCAGACCGGCGGCATCACCCGCGACATCGAGCGCGGCACCAAGGCCATTTCCAGCCTGGTGGGCTATTTGCTGTTCCGCATCACGCCCACTGTGCTGGAAATCCTGATGGTGGCGGTCATTCTGTTCGTCAAGCTGGACTGGGTGTTCGGGCTGATCACGCTGGTCACGCTGGCGGCGTATATCTGGTTTACCGTGACCATTACCGACTGGCGCACGCAGTTCGTGCGCCGCGCCAACACGCTGGATTCGGAAGCCTATGGCCGCGCCATCGACAGCCTGCTGAACTACGAAACAGTGAAGTATTTCGGCAACGAGCGCTACGAGGCGGCGCGCTACGATACCAGCCTGGCGGAATGGGAGCGGGTGGCCCTGCAATCCCAGCGCTCGCTCGGCCTGCTGAATGCGGCGCAGGCCGGCACCATCGCCGTCGGCGTCACGCTGATGGTGCTGCGCGCGGCGAACGGCGTGGTCGAAGGCACGCTCACGCTGGGCGACCTGGTCATGGTCAACGCCTTTCTGTTGCAGATGTTCCAGCCGTTGAGCTTTCTCGGCGTGATGTACCGCGAGATCAAGCAGTCCATGACCGACGTGGAACGCATGTTTACCCTGCTCCATCGTCCGAAGGAGGTGGAAGATGCGCCGGATGCACGACCACTGGCCGTGCTGGGCGGCGAAGTGCGGTTCGAGCACGTCAGCTTCGCCTACAATCCCGACCGCCCGATTCTGCATGATGTCAGCTTCACCATCCCGGCCGGAAAAACCGTGGCCGCGGTGGGCGCGAGCGGCGCGGGGAAATCCACCCTGGCGCGCCTGCTGTTCCGCTTTTACGACGTCAATCAGGGCAGCATCCGGATCGACGGCCAGGACATCCGCCAGGTCAGCCAGGACAGCCTGCGCGCTGCCATCGGCGTGGTGCCGCAGGACACCGTGCTGTTCAACGACAGCATCTACTACAACATCGCCTACGGCCGGCCGGATGCCACGCGCGAGGAAGTCATCGCCGCCGCCCGCGCTGCGCATATCCTGGACTTTATCGAAAGCCTGCCGCAAGGCTGGGACAGCGTCGTCGGCGAACGCGGCCTGAAGCTCTCCGGCGGCGAGAAGCAGCGCGTCGCCATCGCCCGCACCCTGCTGAAGAATCCTGCGATCCTGATTCTGGACGAGGCCACCTCCGCGCTCGACACCAAGACCGAAAAAGCCATCCAGGCCGAGCTGCTGGAAATCGCCCGCAGCCGCACCAGCCTGATCATCGCGCACCGGCTCTCCACCGTGGTCGAAGCCGACGAGATCCTGGTCTTGGATGCCGGGCGCATCGTCGAGCGCGGACGGCATCCCGAGCTGCTGGCAAAAGACGGCGTGTATGCGCGCATGTGGGCGCTGCAACAGCAGGCGGAAGAAGAAGTCGCATAAGTCTCTATAATCCTAAAAACCGCTTTTATCCACAGATGAACACGGATTAACACGGATTAACACGGATTAACACAGATAAAACAATGTCTTGTTGAAGATTTGCGACTCACCCAAAAGGTGATTAAGACGAGAATGGTAACTCATTGATAATCTGTGTATATCTGTGTTAATCCGTGGCTGAACTGCTTTTTATAGGATAAT
>JAIOJM010000207.1 GCA_019911785.1 Sulfuricella sp.
CTTTGGTTTCCAGCTCCTTGATCAGATCGGGATCATCGACCTTCACGGCCGTATAAATGCGGATTCCCTGTGCCTTGTCGTCCTTCGGAATGCCGCTAACGTACGAAGGGCCAAGTGTTACTTCCTGCAGGCGGCCTTCGAGCACCATGGCCTTGAATTCGATGTAAGGAATCTGCTTCACCTGCGCCATCGGCAGGATAAGCGTGAACACAACCCACACCAGCATCGCCAAGCCAAACAGCCACCACACCGACTCGCGGGAGGGCGGGGGAAAGGATGGCAGCAGACCCTGCTTTTTTTCAGTGGGAATGGGCATATTTCCTGGCAAACTGATTCAGACCAGCCAGCGGCTGAGATGCGGCATTCCGAGGCTACTCGGGCCGCATCTCGCCTCTGCGCATCCAGATGCCCCGTTCTTCGCAATGCAGCAGCTCGCTGCCACTCAGCACGGATTGGCCAATCGGGTAGGCCACATCGTTGAAATAACAGGCACCCGCTTCGAGTTCCGAGTCAAGCGAGATCTCCTCATACTCATCGAAGATCGGGGATGTTTTGAGTTCGGGGTCCGGAGCACCGACCCGGGGGGGATGACCAGTCATCTCTGTCTCCTGATATGTGAGGTCTGCGGTTCAGAGCAGACGATAGACAACCGCATCCTGATCTGTCGCAAGCTACAGTGGCGGGACTCGGTTGCCGTGAATCTGGTGCGAGCGGCCTTTCAACGGCAGAGGCCACCCGCGCCCGCGTTATTCCTTGGGCGGTGCTTCCTGGGGCTCCATACTCTCAACCTGGGGTATGCCTTTTCGAGGATGCTGCCTGATGATCCGCTTCAACGCATCGTCCTCCCTGAAGCCGTGGACGCCGCTCTCCTGCATCCCGAATGCCGTCGTCTCGACCAGTTCGGGCGGTTGCGGCTCGGCCTCCCCCCCGAAAAGTTCAGCTTCGGCCGCAAGCCAATCGTCAAGATCATGACCCGGGACAGGGCCACGCTGCACGTACCGAAAATAGGCGCCCTCCCGAATCATGCGCTCGCGTTGCTCGGGGCTGATGTCTCCTTCCGAAGGAACATTAGGGCGGCCTGTTGGAGTAACCCGCGCACTTGTCTTTTTAGCCATTTTTGCCTCTCCCGTAGTTGATCAGTGAGATGAGATCTCAACAATCATAGTGTAGATCATAAAAAGTATAACCTTGCGCATCTTCAATTGCCGCGCCGGACTGTGCCCGGACCTTTCCGAACGCTTTTTTTCAGCACGTGATGGGTCGGCAGATAGACGCACAAGGGGAACAGCATCATGATCAAGGCAAGATACCCGGTAGCGGGGAGCAAGGTCTGAGGCTGCTCGCCCCATCCGAACACCCAGTTGATGTTTTTGGCGGGGTCGGTAAACAGGAAGGAAACCGGCAGCACCACCCAGCACAGCGCTGTGGTCGCAAGCAGGGCGCGCCGGTCGTAGCCGAGCCGATGGAGCAGCCACAGGAGCAGTAGCGGCAGGAACACGTGGAACGAGGACAGCGCCCGCAACCACAGCGGCCGCGCGGGGTCGAACATGTAAGCGGTGGCGTCCAGGCCGATCACGTCACGGCCGACGATCAAGCGGGTGAAGAAATCCAGGTTCCACGCCAGCTCCGGCAGTAGCACCGCCACCGCCATCGTGCTGGCGAGCAGCCGGCTTTCGCGCCATAGGGCGACTACCGTGACCAGGAGCGCAATGTCGCAGGCCCACAGGAAATTGGCCGGGCCGTAGTGCGCCCAATACGCCGGCACCAGCACGCCGACGAACAGGGTATAAGCAAGCTTGATCCAGAGCGGGATCATCCGCTACCGCCCCAATCCGGCGGCGGTGAATCTCGGCGCTGGCATCCCGGAACGGATGTGAAGGGTACTTGTTCCGACCTGAGGGACGCCCTCATCCCAACCTTCTCCCAGAGGGGCTACCCTCACCCCAACCCTCTCCCGTAAACGGGAGATGGGGCGAACGTGAAGGGCGCTTGTTTCGATCTGGGGCAATGGAGAAAGGCGCTTGTTTTGATCTGCGAGTTTCACGTTAAAAGCGCTCATGCGGCGCCAAATAACGCCATTGACCGGGCGGCAATTTGGCCATCGACACCCGCCCGATCCTGATCCGCTTCATGGTCAGCACCTTTAGTCCGACACTGTTGCACATCTGCGCGATCTGGCCGGGTTGTGCGCCCTTGAGGGCAAAGCGCAGCCGGGTTTCGTTTTGCCAGCTGACCTTGGCTGGGGGCAGTGTCCGGCCGTTAAAACCGGGCTTGTGGTTGAGGCGCTTGAGCCCGTCGGGCGCCATTTCACCGGCAACCTCAACAATGTACTCCTGCTCGACGGTGGCGGCATCGTCGATCAGCTTGCGCGCCACTCGCCAGTCCTGGGTAAATACCAGCAGGCCGCTGGCGTTCGCCTCTAACGGTGCGGCCAGGGTCAGCCGAGAAAAATGTTGCTTGAGCATGAGGATGCCGGATGGGTCGTCAGCCGCCCGCGCGTCGGCGGAGAGCAGTTGCTGCGCGGAGCTGGCGTCCATGCCTGCATCATGGCCGGACGGCAGGTGCAACAAAATGGTTACCGGCTCAACCGGTGTAAGCCTGGCATCGGGGCGAAGCTCAACCTTCTGCTGCGACACCTTGAACTGGGGTTCTTCCACCACTTGCCCATCCACCATTACCCAGCCACCCACGATATAAAGCTCGGCCTCCCGGCGAGAGCAGGGGACTAGTTCGGCAAGGCGTTTTGCGAGACGAACGGGTTCTGTCATGACGGGGTATCCTGGAAGGTAAAAACGTTATTGTAACCGCCCTCGCAAGCAGGGGATGCAAGGGGCGTTTTTATTGGCGATTCCATTTCAGGAATGTCCAGGCGCATAATCATCAAATGATTTTATGATAATTGCTGTCGCCTGATTCTGGCTATAATTAGGACCCTGCCTAAATTTTAAGATTATCTCAATGGCCGCTGTTACTCCCAAGAAGAAACTCTTCGAGAACTTCGCCCTCGTCGCGAAAGCACTTGCCAGCGCCAATCGGCTTGAATTGCTGGAGGCCCTCGCACAGGGCGAGCGCGGCGTGGATGGGCTGGCACAGGCTAGCGGCATGTCGGTAGCCAACACTTCCCACCACCTGCAAATCCTGCGTGGGGGAGGGCTGGTCCAGTCGCGCAAGGAGGGCACCCAGGTCATCTACAGCCTGACCGACGAAAAGGTGCTTTCACTGTTGACGGACATCCGTTATGTGGCAGAACAACACCTGGCTGAAGTGGAGCGCATTGTCCGTGAAAACTTTGAAAGCCGGGACAACCTGACTCCCGTCCGACGCGACGAACTTCTGGGATTGGTGCGATCCGGGGAAGCGATGGTGATTGATGTTCGCCCCCCCGCCGAATACGATGCCGGCCATATCGAAGGGGCGGTCAACATCCCTCTTGAGTCCCTGCCGGAGCGGTTAAGCAAATTGCCTCACGACCAGGAGATTGTTGCCTACTGCCGTGGCCCTTATTGCATGCTGGCCTTCGATGCGGTTGAACAGTTGCGCCAGCACGGCTACCGTGCCCGCCGACTGGAAGACGGCTTCCCCGAATGGAAGGTCGATCACCTTCCTGTCGATAAATAAATCCTCAAAACCTTCCCAAAACACATCGGTCTCAGGGCTGTAAATCTTCCCGGAATAATTAGATCGGGGGAGGCGATTGACCAATGACTCTAATAGTCATTAGAATGATGACATGAACAATCGACAGACAAAAGATCTTCTCTATGAACAGGTTGCGCGTATCGGCAAGGCTGTTTCCAGCCCGAAGCGCCTCGAATTGCTCGAAATTCTGAGCCAAAAGGAAAAGTCCGTCGATACCTTGGCTACCGAGGCAGACATCAACATCAAGCTCGCCAGCGCCCATCTCAAGGCGCTGAAAGCCGCCCGACTGGTTCAGAGCCGCCGCGACGGCAAGTACATCATCTATCGCCTCTCGAGCGATGATATCTCACATCTTTGGGTGACCCTGCGCACGGTTGCGGAGGCGCACCTGATCGAACTGTCCTCCGCCTTGGCACAGATGTTCTCGGAGCCCGAGCGTCTCACCGCCGAAAGCCGCGCAGTCCTCATTGACCGGGTGCGCGAGGGTGATATCGTGCTCATCGACGTGCGCCCGGAAAGCGAGTACCAGACTCGCCATCTGCCCTACGCTCGCTCCATGCCGCTGCACGAATTGGAACGGCGGCTGGCGGAACTGCCGTCCGACAAGGAAATCATCGCTTATTGTCGCGGCCCCTTCTGCCTGTGGGCCGAAGAGGCAAAAAGGCTTCTGGCGCTACGCGGCTATCGCGTGAGCAAGATCGCCGACGGCGTGCCGGAATGGCTGGCCGCCGGGCTGCCCGTGGAATCGACGATCAAGGCTTGAGCCGCGACGCGGCGAATCTCATCAGAGCCGGAGCTTCTGCCAGGTCAACGTCACGGCCTTCAGGCCGTCGCGCTCCTGATTCGACCCATCCCATGCGGCGAACGCAATTGGAATCTCACGGAACCGCTTGAGGTTGACCATCCCTTCCGGGCCCACCAGCTTCCTGCTCAACACCACTTGCCAGCCCTGCGGACTTCTTGCGCCAACTCCGCTCACCTCACCTTGCGCACGCAAGGAAGTTGCGGTTCCGAAGCCGCCCGCGACAAGCTCCTCTGCGTACCCGTCGGCGCGCCAGCGCCAGATATTCACGGCACTCTTGGCATCGCCCATGAACGGCGTCGTGCTCGCCTTCCCGTTCACAGGGAACTGAACAGCGACTCCGTCAGAGAACTGCATCGTATCGCTGGGTTTGCCGTTGGCTGTTGGGTCGTCCCACGCCAGTCTCACAAACAGGCGATCCTGACTGCGCACCGCCTGCACCGTCACCTCGGCGATGCGAGGCGTGCCGACGATAGCCGGATGCCCCGGAAAAGCTGGCTGTAGCTTTACCTTCGAGGAGGGAGCCTTGTTCCAGGTCGCGGCATCCGGCTGCGAGGCGTCAACCTGCTTCGCTACGAGCAATGCCTTCACGGTCACAACATTCTCGGCTGCATTTGCCGCAGGCGCCAAACCGACGACCGTAACCGTCCCCACTCCAGCGATAACTAAAGCCAGCAAGCGTGTCTTGATTCTCATGGCAATACTCCTTCTTTCATTTCTCCAAGTTCATCCGCATGCTCCTGGCAAAACTCGGCCAGCGCCTGGGCGATTTCGCCATAGTCCGTTTTTCCACCAGCCAAACGCTCCGCAAACCCGGGCACCCACGCGAGCAGGTGTCGCTGCAGGAAATCGCGCGATGCTCGCCGGAACGAATCCGCGTCCTTTCCCGCTGCCTCGGCGGCCGCCTCCTGCTGGCACAGAAAAGCCATGAACTCGAGTTCCGTGACGAGGTGATCCGGGTAATCACGATTCGCTTCCTGTAGCCGCACGCCGAAAAACTCATGGAAGCGCATGACATCTTCCAGGATTCCTTCCCGCCCATCCCCGGGCCGGCATAGTCCTTCGTAAAGGGGCACGGCCGATTGCTCTCCGCCAAGCTCGAAGGTGGCCAGGTAATCCGCCTCGCGCTCATCCTGCGAGCGGGCCGGCGTCACGCCGTCGCGCTCCAGCGGCTGCCATACCTCGGGCCGCGGAAAGGCGAAGAGCTGCGCGAGCGCGAGATACTGCCGGGCTCTGTCGGTCGGATTCATGGCTTGAACCGATCTTTGTTGGTGTAGCCGATCAGAATGTCGGTCAGCTCCGAGGGTTGCGCCTGGCGCCGCTTCTGCATTTCACGGCCCAGTATCTCCAGTGCCGGCTGCACGCCCTTGCCGAACAGCGCCTCCAAATCGGCCAACGGAATGCGCGGCTTATCGCCGAGCCGGCCGTCGTCCTCGAACAGGGGCGGGGTGGTATTCATCGGCGGCACGTAGAAGACGTTCGGCTGGGTGCCATACTCGGCATGCAGCGGCAGCGCCACTTTCCATTGGTCGACCAGCTTGTAGATCGGGCCGTCCTTGTCGTCGCGATAGCCCCAGAAACGGATGCGCCCGACGCACTGCTTGACGCAAGCGGGCGCCTCCCCTTTCTCGACGCGCGGGTAGCAGCCGATGCACTTCTCCGACATGCCGGTCTGGAGGTTAAAGTACATCTTGCCGTAGGGGCAGGCCTTGACACAGTAGCGGTAGCCGCGGCAGCGTTCCTGGTCGACCACCACCAGCCCGTCTTCCGGCCGCTTGTAGATCGCCTTGGTCGGGCAGGCAGCCAGGCAGGCCGGGTTGGAGCAATGGTTGCAGATGCGTGGCAGATAGAAGTATTGGTTGTTCGGGAACTCGCCCTTGCCCTCGTCCTCATCCCAGTTCGGTCCCCAGGTCGGCTTCTCGTGGGGCACGACCTGGTTCCCCTTGCCTTCCAGCAGCACCTCCTGCAGGTTGTATTCCCATTCGCCGCCGTAATCCTCCTTCGTCGGGATCTTGCCATCCGTCTGCAGCACCCCGTTCTTGAAACCTCCGCCCTTCTGCTCCCAGTTTTTCGGGTAGCCCTTTCCGGGGCGGGTTTCGACATTGTTCCAGTACATGTACTCGCGGCCGTTGCGGTTGGTCCACAACTGCTTGCAGGCCATGGTGCAGGTGTGGCAGCCGATGCACTTGTTCAGATCGAATACGTAGGCCAGTTGTCTCATGGTTATTTCCTCAGGCTTTCTCGACGTCGACCGTCGTTTCGTAAAAGATGCGGTTCGGGTTGAAGCCGCCGGACGCGTACTTGATGTGGCCGTAGCCGCCCACCATCTCCAGCGGGTTGATCAACTCGGCGTTGACCATGTTGTAGTGGGTCATGTTCTTGTACATGTATTGCTCCCAGCCGTGCTCGGTGAAAACCATGTTCTCCGGCAGCGCCGGCTTGGCCTTCGCCATGGCGAAGAACTCGCCTTGGGAATTGAAGATCCGCACCATGTCGCCGTCCTTGATGCCCTTCCTGGCCATCGCCTTCGGGTTGAGACTGATATCCGGTGTGCCGCGCTGGTGACGCAACAGCCATTTCTCGTTGCGGACAAAGGAGTGGATGCCCCAGCGCGAGTGTGGTGAGTTGATCATGAACGGGTAGCGCTTAGGCCCCAGGTTTCCGCCCTTGAATTGGGGTTTCGGCACGGTCGCCCCGAGGCGCATGAACCAGTCGTGGTCCACGTAGAACTGCAGGCGACCAGTCAGGGTCCCGTAGGGTTTCTTGTCGGTGACGTTCACCGTGAAGGGTCGGTAAGGCTTGTCCTTGGGCACCGGAGCTGTCTTGCCTGCCGAGGGGCCGACGGCGACGAAGCCGTTTTTCAGCAGTTCCTCGTAGGTGCCGGGTCCCAGCGCTTTCGACTTCTCCATGACGAAGCGCAACGCATCCTCGTCCTTCTCGATAGCGCCCTTCATGGTGAAATCGTCGTAGAGGGTGTCGAAGTCGATGGCGCTCTTGATCTCGGGGTCGTTCACCCTAGTGACGCCGCGGGCCCTGGCACGCTCCTGGATCTTCTTGGCGAGCGCCACGTTGATCTGCCAGTCGGTCTTGCGCTCGTACATGGGCTTGACCGGCTGGCCGAAGAGGTTGACGAAGCGGGTCACCGAGGTTTCGCGGATATCCAGTTTCTCCAGCGCCGCCGCCGGCAGCACGATGTCCGCGTACATGGCACCGGAATTCAGGCGGAAGTCCACTACCACGAGAAGTTCGCAGCGCTTGAGGAAATTTTCCGCCAAGTGCTGATAGCCGTTCGACGTGGCGAAGATGTTGATGCCGCCGTTGATGTAGACCACCGGGTTCTTGATGGACTGCCAGTTGGGCATCCAGCCCTTGGCCTCCGATTCCTTGCGCATGGCCTCCATGTCGTCGACGCCGAAGCCGATATCCTCCTTCAACTGGGCGTCGTCGTAGTAGGCCTTGGTACGGCGGTACTGTTCGCCCCACACCCACTGCGCCAGCACCATGGAAACGCTGCGTCCGGGCTTGCCCTTCACCGCGCCGAGCTCCGTGTTCCCTTCCAGCCGCCAGCCCTCGTAAGTGGTGTCGATGGAGCCGGTAGTGCCGTGGTGGCCGATCAGGGTGATGATGAGGATTTTCAGGCGGCCGCACTGGAAGCCGTCGAAGTGCTTCTGGTTGTTGTAGCCGTCGAGGATGCGCAGCGCCTTACACTCGGCGATCCAGCCGGCGAGCTTGCGCACCACGGACGGATGCACGCCCGTTGTCGCCTGGGTAGCTTCCGGCGTGTAGGGGGCGATCTCGGCCTTCAGACGCTCGAAAACGGTGGTGACCTGGACGCCCTCCGCATAGAACGACCCTTCCAGCGCCGGATCGACTACTCCGAGCTTCAGCGTCTTGTCCTTGCTACCCATGCTGCCTGGCGCCGGTACCGCCTTGCCGGTCTTGGTGTCCCACACGTAGAACACCTGGTCGTTGCCGTCCGTCTTGAAATCCTTCTCGCGCAGAAACTTGCCGTTGTCGGTGCGCACCAGGAAGGGCAGGTCGGTCTGCTCCTTGATGTAATCCGCCTTGTAGTGTTTGCCCGCGATAAGCACGTTGACGATCGCCGCAGCCAAGTGCGAGTCGGTGCCCGACTTGACCGGCACGAACAGGTCGGCATGGATCGAAGAAGGGTTGTAATCCGCCGAAATGTTCACCAGCCGCGCGCCGTTGTAGCGCGCTTCCATGAGGTAGTGCGCATCCGGAATCCGCGTGACGATGGGGTTCATGTGCCACATCAGGATCAGGTCGGAAGTGAACCAGTCATCGAAGGTGGAGACCGTCCTGGCCGGCATGCGCACCGTCTGGATTCCCGGATAGAGGTCGCCGGTCATGGAGGAAACGTCCGGCTTGATAGCGCCCAGCAGGTTGGCGAGCCGCGTGTACCCCGTGTTGCTGATGACCGCGAAGGGGCGCTTCGGGATGCAGATATTGCCGGGGCCTTGTTTCAGAGTGGTGTCGATGATCTTGTCGGCGATCTCCGTCAGCGCTTCGTCCCAGGAGATGCGCTTCCATTTGCGCTCGCCCCGGGCGCCGACGCGCTTGAGCGGGTACTTGAGGAAGTCCGCCTGTTTGATCCAGGAGCAGTACACGGCACCCTTCTGACAACCGCGCGGATTCATGTCCGGGATGCCGGGCAACTGCGGGTACTCGGCGACCTGCTCCTCCCGCATCGGCACGCCGTCCTTGACGTAAACACGCCAGGCGCAACCTGCCACGCAGCCGTTGGAATGGGTGGTGAAGCCTGTGGAATCCCATGTCCATTCCTTGCGGTACAGATCTTCCCAGCTTCGGTAGGGATACTCGCCCTTGAGGGGATCGCCAATGGGCTGCAGGCGCGTGAGAGCAAAGGAGACACCGGGAATGGCCAAGCCAAAAAGGCTTGTCCCGGCCAATTCGAGAAACCTTCTACGCGACAACTTGGTTGGATTTGACGGATTCATCTGTATCTACCTCCTTGATAAAAAGACCTCTATATCTTGATATGCACCTTACTCCCTTCGTTTTAGTATGTCAACAGTCGCGCGAATGTGCGAATGTATAAATTTGCTAATGTTGAATACTCTACTTTGTGTCCACAGGGGGCTTGGATGGAGAGATGTTGAAAGCATACATTCGCAATCATGAGCAAAAGGATGAACGCTACGTCCAGATGAAACTGGGCGTGTAGCCGCATTGGGTGACTCACGGTTTTAGGGCGTCTTTGAGGCGCTCACCCAATAAACCCCCGGCTGGGGGTCACTTAATTTCTATTGGATTTCCTTCAAATCCAGCAGGACTGCTAGGTCATTGGGCCGCCATAAAAAATTAGCTTGACGACCTTGTGGTTATTGCCGAATAATATATTCAAACATTCATTTGATTTTGTTATTAACCATAACTAAAATTATGAAACCGGCTCAATTTGTTTCCTCGCTCATCCTGATGGCCGTCATGTCCTTGCTGCTGCCAGCAGTCTCCTTCGCCGCCGACAATGCGGCGGTAAAGGCCATGGAGGAATATTTCGAATTCTCCGAATACGGCGGCGCCACCATCCTGCCGGAGCAGATCCCGGCGGAGGACTGGAAGAAAATCCACGTCATCGACACGCGCGATGCAGACCAATACAACAAGGCCCACATCCCCGGCGCGGTGAACATCGACTGGCGGCAGGTGCTCGGGCGTCGCGCCGAACTGCCGACCGACAGGATGGTGCTGGTGTACTGCAACGCCGGCACGCTTTCCGCCCAGGCCGGATTGGCGCTTCGCTTGGCGGGCATGGAAAACGTGCGGATTTTGCAGGGTGGCTTTGGCGAGTGGAAAGCCAAGGGTGGCTTCGATGCCAACAGGCGTGCGACGCGACGTTCTGGCAAGAAGTAAAGGGCAGGTGTATAAAAACAACTTACGAAGGAGATTGATATGTCATTTATTCATTTGCGTTTTATCCTCGTCATGCTGCTTGCATTAGCGGCTTTTTCCGGCGTTTCATACGCCGGCGGGCCGCCCGGCCAGGCAGTGTTCAACGGCCAGAAAGTGCTCACCCTGATCGGACGCGATCCGCCCGGGGTGCGCTGCAACAACAACATGCAGATCGCCGCCGAGCTTGCCAATGTTTACAAGCTGCCGGTTCAGATCATCCCGGTGACGTTCGCCGGTCCCGGCGCCAAAGCCCCGGCGGTGTACTACGGCGACCAGTTGATCGCGGAGGACGGGGGCGAGCTGAACGGCATGGTGAGTTATGCCGAAATCGCCGACATCCTGGAAATCGAAGGCGTGCCGAAGCAGGCACAGCAGGGGCGCCTGATGGAAATCAAAAAGGATCATGACAGCCTCAAGGCTGCGATCAAGGCGGTCAATTAGCCGCGATGAAGGGGGCATGAAATGCACATCAGAATTCCGGGAGCCATTGTCGCGGGCGCGATTCTGGCGCTGCTTGCCGGTCAGGTTTTCAGCGAAGAACTGGCGCAGCTCAAGGGCAGAATCATTGGAGAGAAATGCGCCCAGCTTGGGAAAATCGGCGAGTGCTATCTCAAGTGGGCGGAACCGATGGTGTTCTGGACGGAAGAGGGGGATTACTACGCCATCGACCTGACCGCCAAGGGCGGCGTGGCGCAGGAAAAATTCGACGAGGCGTTCGGCCAGGAAGTCGAGCTCCAGGGTGAAATCCTGAAAAACGGGAAGAGCGAGCGGATACGGGTCGCGCAGCTCAAAATCATGAGGCCCGCCGCCGGGAAAGAGTTCTTCAAGGGGTGACTGTAAACCCCGATCCCCGGGCGGGATCATGAACGGCAGGACAAGCGGGAATTTTCAGGTTTTCATTTTCAGTTAAGGGTTGGTAAGGAGGGTGTCAACATGAGACTTGCGCTAAGCGCGTGGTTTTCGAATCTACTGGTTGCAGCCGTCATCGCCCTGAGCGGGCCGGCGGCCCTGGCGGGCCAGGATTACGCCAGACCCGAACTTTTGATTGAAACCGAGGAGCTGGCGAAAATCCTCAATCAGCCCAATGTCAGACTGATCGATGCTGTGGAGCCAGTGAGTTACCAGCGGGCCCATATCGCGGGCGCGGTGAATATTTTCTATCTCGACCTCGCCAAGCTCGATGAGCGCAAGAAAACCGGTTTCCCCTTGAGCCAGGCCGAGGCGGAAAAGATTTTCGGCGAGGCCGGCATCGATGCCGGCACGCAGGTGATCGTCTACGACGGCAGCGAGGGGACGTCCGCCTCGGGCGTGTGGTTCGTGCTCGATTTCTTCGGCCACAAGAACGTCAAGGTGCTGAACGGCGGCTTCCGCAAGTGGCTCAAGGAGGGCCGCCTCGTGACCCAGGACGCGCCTACGCCGGAGAAGAAAAGATTCGCCGCCAAACCTCAACCCGAGAAGGTCGTGACGCGCGAGTGGGTGCAGAAGAACCTGCGCAACAAGGACGTCGTGATCGTGGATACGCGCTCGTTCAACGAATTCATCGGCAAGGACCTGCGCCCGGGCGCCTCGCGCGGCGGACACGTCCCGGGCGCCACGCACCTCGAGTGGACGAAATTTTCGGACAAGGTGAATACGTTCAAGACCGCCGACCAGATCGAGAAGGCGCTCAATCAGCGCGGCATCACCAAGGATACCAAGGTAGTGACTTATTGCCAGAGCGGCCTCGGACGCTCCACCGACGTGGCGCTGGCCATGAAGCTGATCGGCTACGACAACGTGGTCGAGTACAGCGGCTCGTGGGATGAGTGGTCGGTCGATCCGCGCCTGCCTATCGAGAAATAAGGAAGGGTGGCAGGGCGAACCATGCGACATCCGGCTTACGCCTTCCTGGCCCTGCTCGCCATGCTTGCCCCAGCCGGCGCGGGAGAACTCAAGCCCTTCAAGGGCGCGGTGATGGCGAGCGATTTCGTCACGCAGGACCTTAAGGGGCAGAAGGCGCGTTTCAACGCCTTCCAGGGCAAGGTGGTGATGCTCAATTTCTGGGCCACCTGGTGCTCGAATTGCCGCAAGGAAATGCCCTCGATGGAGGCGCTTCATCAGGCTTATAAAAACAGGGGGCTGGTGGTGCTGGCGGTGTCGCAGGATCAGGCGGGCGCGCGCACGGTGCAGGCCTACGTGGACGAGCTCAAGCTGAGCTTCCCGGTGTGGCACGACCGTGACGGCCTGGTCGGCAGGCAGTACAGCATCCCGGGCGTGCCGGTATCGTATCTGATCGGCGCGGACGGGCGCATCGCCTACCGCGTGATCGGCGAATACGACTGGTTCGGGACGGAGGCGCGCGCGGCGGTGGAAGCGCTGCTCGGCGCGCGGGTTTCGCGATAAATGAACCCAGAAAAGCTATAACCACGAATTTACACGAATAAACCACGAATGTTCACTAATAATCAAAGGCTTGGCGATATCTGTTCGATTTTCCTATTTGGTGAGACGATATTTGTAGTTAAGTATTTGTGTCGCCTAGAGGCGCCTAGTTTTGGTCATTCGTGAATATTCGTGAACATTCGTGTCATTCGTGGTTAATTACGGTTTTTAAGATGAAAAAAAAGAGGCGCAAACACCATGGTCGACAGACGTGATTTCCTGAAACTTTCCAGCGCGGGCTTATGCTCGTTTGCGCTCGGCTTATCCGAGGAGTTGCAGGCGCGCATCCTCGCGGTGGACGATCCGCTGGTCTCCTACCCAGACCGCTCGTGGGAGGATTTCTACCGCAAGGAATTCGCCGGGACGCGCGGCAATGCCCAGGGATTCGCCTTCCACTGCTCCAACTGCCAGGGCAACTGCGCCTTTCGAGTGTTCGCCAGGGATGGCGTCGTGACGCGCGAGGAACAGCTCGCGCAGTACCCGCAGATCAGCCCGGACATTCCCGACCCCAATCCCCGCGGATGCAACAAGGGGACGATCCACTCCCAGGCCATGTACGAGCAGGACCGCCTGCTCTACCCGCTCAAGCGCACCGGCGCGCGCGGCGAGGGCAAGTGGGAGCGCATTTCCTGGGACCAGGCCATGGGTGAAATTGCGGAGAAGATCGTGGGCACCCTGGCAGAACACGGCCCGGGGGCGATGCTGCTCTATGCCGGCACCGGGATCGTGTCGCAAGGCCGGCGCGCGGGGCCGTTGCGCCTGGGTTCGCTGCTCGGTTCGACCCGCCTCTACCCCTCCAGCGCGGTCGGTGACATGTTCACCGGGGCGGCGCTCGCCTATGGCATTCCCAACGTGGGCACTTCGCTCGATGCCTGGTTCGAGATGGACTACATCGTGCTGTGGAGCTTCAATCCCAACGTCACCCGCATTCCGGACGCCCATTACCTGTGGGAAGCGAAGTGGCGCGGCGCCAAAATCGTGGTGATCTCGCCGGACTACAATCCCACCGCCATCCACGCCGACTGGTGGATTCCGATTACTCCGGGTTCGGACAGCTTCCTCGCCATGTCGCTGGTGCACGTGGTGCTGAAGGAGAAGCTGTACAAGGAGGATTTCATCCGGGAGCAGACCGACCTGCCCTTCCTGGTGCGCGAGGATACGGGAAAGCTCCTGCGCCTCTCCGACCTGCGCAAGGACAGCAAGGACGACGTGTTCTACTGCTGGGACGAGGCGAGCGGCAAGGCCGTGATCATGCCGGGTACCCAGGGGCATTTCAAAAAGACCTTGCGGCTGGGCGCGATCCGCCCGGTGCTCACCGGGCGCTACGAGGTGAAGGGTCACGACGGCAAGGCGATCCCCGTCACCACCGTATTCGAAAAAGTGCGCGCCGAGGCGGAAAAATACTCGCCCGAGGCAACGCAGGCGCAGACCGGCATACCCCCGGCCCTGGCTTACAAGCTGGCGCGCGAATACGCCGCTGCGCACGATCCCGGGCTCACCATCGGCTTCTCGCTGCACAAATATGCCTGGGGCATACTCGCCTGCTGGGCGCAGGCCCTGTTTTGCGCGCTCACCGGCCACGATGTGGTGGATACCGAACACCAGTGGAGCCTGGGCGGCCTCGGGCCGCTCACCGCGCCCAAGCCCGCGCGCTTTGAATCGGGCTTCCTGGGCGAGTGGTTCTCGGGGCGCATGTGGGAGACTTTCGAGCGTCACTACGCGGGGGAGGAGTTCAAGCAGCGTACCGGCATCACCCCCGATGACCTGGTGAAACTGGCCGAGCGCTCGCGCGACGACAAGTGGCACACCAACTACGGCGAGCCGAAAATCCGCCTCCTGTTCGCCGAGAACATCTTCCGCCGCAACAAGTCCTCGGAGCATTACAGGAAAACGGTGCTGGATGCGACCGAGCTCTACGTCAACGTCAATTACCGCATGGACTCCTCGGCGGAGTACGCCGACTACGTGCTGCCCTCCATCAGCCACTACGAGGGCTGGGACATACGCGGCGAGGTCGGTTATCACCGTTACGCCAATCTGACCGTGCCGCCGAAAGACCTGAAGCCGGTCGGCGAGACCAAGGCCGAGTGGGAAATATGCCGCCTGCTGGCCGAACACATCGAGGCCAAGGCAAAGAGCCGGGGACTCGGCCAGATCAATGATCCGCTCTTCACCGTGGAGAAGGACGGCAAGAAGACCCCGGTCACGCGCGATCTCGACACCCTGGTCTTCGATTTCACCCTGCAGGGCAAGGTGAACACCGACAAGGACGTGGTGAAGTGGCAGATCGAGAATGTGCCCGCCTTCAAGCCGTGGAAATTCGAGGATGCGGTCGAGCGCGGCTTCCTGGTGCTCAACAGCAATGCCGGTCTCACCTCGCCGCTGTATGCCGACAAGCCCTACCGCTCGTTCGAGGAGCAGTTCCACCTCAAGCGCCCCTACCCGACGCTCTCTGGCCGGCAGCAGTTCTACATCGACCAGGAAGTCTTCGCCAAACTCGGCTGCAGCGTGCCCACGGCGCGCGAGGCGCTGCATCCCTCCAGCTTCCCGCTAAAGTTCTATTCGCCGCATGCGCGCTGGGGCATTCACTCCACCTGGCGCTCGAACAAGTACATGATGCGCATGCAGCGGGGCGTGCCGCATCTCAACCTCAATCCGCAGGATGCCGCCCGGCGCGGCATCCAGGACGGCGACACGGTGCGCGTATTCAACAATATCGGCGAATTCCGGGCGATGGCCAGGATCATGCCCAGCCTGCGGCCCGGCACGCTGATGATGGACCACGCCTGGGAGCCGCATCAGTTCCACCAGCGCGTGGGCATGGATGCACCGGTCGCCGGGTTGCTCTCGCCGCTCGAACTGGCGGGCGGCTGGGGGCATCTCAAGTTCGGCGCCGAATGGGACGGCAACCAGCTTGCCCACGAATCCACGGTTGACGTGGCCAAGGTTTAATAGAGAGGAAAACATGTCGAAACGACAATTAGCCATGGTGATGGATCTCAACAAGTGCATCGGTTGCCAGACCTGCACCTCGGCCTGCAAGACGCAATGGACCAACCGCAACGGGCGCGAGTACATGTACTGGAACAACGTCGAGACCCGTCCCGGCCAGGGCTATCCGCGCAAGTGGGAAGAAGCGGGCGGGGGCTTCGACGCCGACGGGCATCTGAAGCCCGGGCGCATCCCGGATCTGCGGCGCGACTACGGCGCGGCCTTCGACATGAACTACCTGGCCGCGCTCAATCCGCGCGGGCGCGACCAGCCGCCGTCCTTCGACGGCGAGGAGCGCCCCCATCTGGCGCCCGTGGAGATGCCGGTGAACGGCCCCAACTGGGACGAGGACCAGGGCGCGGGCGAGTACCCGAACAGCTATCATTTTTACCTGCCGCGCATCTGCAAGCACTGCACCAACCCGGCCTGCGTCGCCGCCTGCCCGCGCAAGGCGCTCTACAAGCGCCAGGAGGACGGCATCGTGCTCGTCGATCAGTCGCGCTGCCGCGGCTACCAGCACTGCGTCGAGGCCTGTCCTTACAAGAAGATCTATTTCAATCCGACCTTCAAGCGCTCGGAGAAGTGCATTTTCTGCTACCCGCGCATCGAGCAGGGACTGCCGCCCGCGTGCGCGCAGCAGTGCGTGGGGCGGATTCGCTTCGTCGGCTACCTCGACGACGTGGAAAGCCCGGTGCACAAGCTGGTGGAGAAGTGGAAAGTGGCGCTGCCGCTGCATGCCGAGTTCGGCACCCAGCCGAACGTGTACTACGTCCCGCCCCTGTCGCCGTCAGGCTACGATGCCGATGGCAATCTGACGGGCGAGCGGCGCATCCCGGAAGAAGTACTGGTCAATTTCTTCGGGCCGCGCGTGCCGGAAGTGCTGAAGCTGCTGGAACAGGAGCGGGAAAAGAACAGCAAGGGCGAAAAATCCGAGCTCATGGAGATTCTCATTGCCTATCGCCATGAGGAGATGTTCAAGCTCGACGCCGCGTATTACCAGAAAACCAAGGCGGTTCCCGCAACCAGGAGCCAGCGGGGCATTCCAGTCCTGGCATGGGAAGACCGGGAGGGCTGGGAAGAATTCAGGAAAACGCGCGAAATCGCTGCCGGCAATTTTCCGGGAGAGGTGGCATGACGCGGGCTGCGCGGATATTTGGGTGGCTGGTCGCGGCGCTGGCGCTGGAATTTCCCCTGGCGTCAGCCGGAGACAGCGTTTCCTTCATCAGCGTCAAACAGAGCCGTGCCGAGCCGCCGCTCGATCCGCTCGATCCCGCCTGGGAGAAGCTTGCGCCGGCACCGGTCACGCTCTACCCGCAGGCCAGCGTTACGCCGGGTGCGGATGGCGGCGGGGCGTTGAACGCCTCCGTGCGTGCGCTTTACAGCGGCAAAACCCTGGCCCTGCACGTCGCGTGGCCCGATGCCAAGCCGGCGGCGACCCGCGCCATTGGCGAGTTTGCCGACGGCATCGCGCTGCAATGGCCGCTGCGCTACGGGCCCGGCGTGAGCCTGCCTTATGTCGGCATGGGACATGGCGGTGCTGCGGCGGCGCTGTGGCAATGGCGCGCGGACGGCTCCGTGGAGACGCTCGCGGCGGAAGGTTTTGGCACCCTGACCGCGCAACCGCCCGATGGCGTAAAGGCCAATGGGGCGTGGCGGGATGGCAAATGGCAGGTCGTCTTCACGCGCGCCCTCGTGCCGCCAAAAAGCGGGCAGTATGTACGTTTCGATCCCGCGAAACAGGGGGTCGTGCCCGTGGCGCTCGCGCTGTGGAACGGCGATGCGCAGGAAAGGAATGGCAAGAAGCGCCTATCCGCCTGGCAGGCCTTGCGCTTTGAAAAGGCTACGGCGAATGAGGCTTATGTCAGACAGTTTTCCGCAGCGGCAAGCGGCAATGCCGAAAATGGCAAGCGGCTGATGGCGGAAAAAGGCTGCGCCGGCTGCCACAGCTTTCCGGGCAATCCCGCACAGCCGACGGTGGGCCCGAATCTGACTTACGCCGGCGGCATTCATCATGCCGGCTATCTGCTCGAATCGATAGCAAAACCGTCCCGCATCATCGTCCCCGGCAAGGGCTATTCCATGGTACAAAACGGCAAGCGGGTTTCGCTCATGCCGGCGATTCAGAGCACGGAACAGGAGCGGCGCGACATCGCCGCGTTTCTCCAGACGCTGCGGTAATCTGACTTAAACCTAGAAAAATCTGTTGAACCGCAAAGGACGCAAAGGACGCGAAGGAATTCAAGGACTTGAACAACTTAATCTGCTTACCCGATGGGTGACGCAGAATAATTTATTAACTCATTGTTCTACCTTGCGAACCTTTGCGTCCTTTGCGGTGAAATGCCGTTTTTAGGTTAAACCCAGATTATCCATTGGAATGCACGTGAATGTAGGAGCGCCGCCCCCGGCGCGAATGCGGCCGCAAATCGCGGCGAGGGCGCCGCTCCCACAGCGGTGTTTCGGCTCTAATGATTGTTGGGTTAAAGGAGATGGCCATGAAAAACGTTTCCGTAATGTGTTTCCACGACGAGCTGTGCCTGGTGTTCAATGCGCTGATGACGTCCTTGAGCCTGCTGCGCGAGGGCGCCAAGGTGACCATTTTCTTCGGCTCGCGCGGCATCAATGCGGTGCACCGGGTAAAATCGAACGAGCTCAGGTGCCTGCCGGATGAACCGAAGGAAATGGGCGATGCGGTCATGCAAAAAATGGATGAGATGGGCTTGCCGCTGATTGAGGACCTGTTCGTGATGCTGATCGCCGAAGGGGCCACCATCCTTGCCTGCCCCCTGAATCTTTCCTTGTTCTCGATGACGCCGGGCGATCTGGTGGACGGCGTAAAGCCTGCGGACCCGGTGAAATACTACAAGGAAGTGGTCATCTGCGCGGACATGAACCTGACCTTTTAGGTGGCGTATGACGGTGAACCCATGACAAACGCTGAATCCTTGCAGCGTCTGGCGGCGCTACCGGCGGTGTACGAAATTCTCGCGCACCCCCGGCTGGAGGCGCTTGCGGCAAATATCGGCCACGACCTGCTGGTGGCCGGGATACAGGCGCGACTGGCGTTTCACCGCGAGGCGCTGCGGAACGGCCCGCATCATCGTCCGCCCAGCGCGGATGAACTCGCGCAGGAAGTCGCGCTGGAGGTGGAAAAATGGCACGCGCCCGGGCTTGAGCCCGTCATCAATCTCACCGGCACCTTGCTGCACACCAACCTCGGACGCGCGCCGCTGTCAGCGGAAGCGATAGCGGCACTGGTGCGCGCCGCGGGCTCGGTGAATCTCGAATACGACCTCGATGCCGGCAAGCGCGGCGACCGCGACTCGGTGGTGGAAGCGCTGCTGACCCGTTTGACCGGCGCCGAGGCCGCGACCGTGGTCAACAACAACGCCGCAGCCTTGTATCTCGCGCTCAACACCCTGGCGAACAAGCGCCGGGTGGTGGTGAGCCGGGGCGAACTGGTGGAAATCGGCGCCAGTTTCCGCATGCCGGACATCATCCGGGCTAGCGGCTGCCGCTTGATGGAAGTCGGCACCACCAACCGCACTCACCTCGCCGACTACCGGCAGGCGCTGGACGAGGGCGGGGCTTTGCTGCTCAAGGTGCATACCAGCAACTACCGCGTGGTGGGCTTTGCCAGCGAAGTGTCGCTGGCCGAGCTGGTGAAACTCGGCAGGGAGCGGAATGTACCGGTGGTGGCGGATCTGGGCAGCGGGGCGCTGGTGGACGTGAGCCGCTACGGCATGCCGGACGAACCCCTGGTGCAGGATGCGGTGCGCGCCGGGGCCGACCTGGTGACCTTCAGCGGCGACAAGCTGCTGGGCGGCCCGCAGTCCGGGGTGATCGTCGGGCGCACGCCCTTCATCAAGCGCGTCAAGCGTAATCCCATGAAGCGCGCCCTGCGCTGCGACAAGCTCGTTCTCGGCGCACTCGACGCGACCCTCGCCGCCTACCTCTCGCCGCAGACCCTGGAGCAGAATCTGCCCACCTACCGCATGCTGTCCCGCAGCCTGGCCGAGATCGAAACGCTGGCGCGGCAGGTGCAAGCCCCTCTCGAACGCTGGGCGCAGGGACGCGCGAGGGTCGAACTGCTTCCTTCACGCGCGCAGGTGGGCAGCGGCGCCGCGCCGGATGCCGCGCTCCCGTCGCTGGCTTTCGCGCTCACGCCGCTCAAAGGCTCTTCGGCGACGCAGCTCGCACGCGCCCTGCGCCAGCTCTCGCCGCCGGTGATCGGGCGCCTGCACGACGGCGGGGTGCTGCTCGACCTGCGCGCCCTGCTTGATCCCGAGCGGCTTATCTCGGCGCTTTCCCTCTCTCCTTGCTCTCTCCCGGAGGGAGAGAGGGACGCAGGCTCGCTTCGCGAGTTTCACGTTCATGAGGCACAGCCATGATTATCGGCACCGCCGGGCACATTGACCACGGCAAGACTTCCCTGGTGCAGCGCCTGACTGGCATCGACACCGACCGGCTGCCGGAGGAAAAGCGCCGCGGCCTGACCATAGACCTGGGTTTCGCGCATCTGGAACTCCCTGAAGCGGGCGCTGTGTGCGTCGTGGACGTGCCGGGCCATGAGCGCTTCATCCACAACATGGTGGCCGGCGCCACCGGCATCGACGTGGTGCTGCTCACGGTGGCGGCGGACGACGGCATCATGCCGCAGACCCTGGAACACCTCGACATCATTTCCCTGCTTGGCATTACGCGCGGCGTGGTGGCCCTGAACAAGATCGACCTGGTTACTCCCGAGCGGGTGCAGGCCGTAGCCGAAGAAATCCGCACGCTTCTTGCCGGCACGCCCCTCGCGGGGGCAGCGCTTGTCCCCGTGTCGGCGCGCAGCGGGGAAGGGCTGGACGCACTGCGGCAGGCCTTGGCCGAGGCGCTCTGCGGCATCCAGGCCCGCAAGGTCTCGGGCTGGTTCCGCCTGCCTCTGGATCGCGCCTTTGTCATGCCAGGTTTCGGGACAGTGGTGACGGGCACGATTGCCGCGGGCGAGGTGCGCAAAAACGACCGACTGCGGCTCCTGCCAGGCGGCGAGACCGTGCGCGTGCGGGGCATCCAGGTGCATGGCCGGGCTGCGGAGAGTGCCCCGGCGGGCAGCCGCTGCGCGCTCAACATCGCGGGCAGCGGGAAGGAAACGCTGCGTCGCGGGATGATGCTGGCAGACCCCCGGCTGGAGCGCACGGCGCGGGTGGCGGATGTCTCCCTGAGGCTTGCGCCCCATGCGGGACGCATCCCCAAAAACCACAGCCGCGTCCGCCTGCACACCGGCACGGCGGAGGTGTTCGCCTGGCTTTCCTGGCTGGAGGAGGCCGCGTTGCCGGATAGGTCCATCCTGGCCCAGTTGCGCCTGGAGCAAGGCGTGCCGCTGCTCTATGGCGACCGCTTCATCGTGCGCAGCGAGGAAGCCATGCAAACACTGGGCGGGGGCGTGGTGCTGGACGCCCAGGCCATGCGTCGCGGCGCGCGCAGGCCGGAGCGCCTGGCGCGGCTGAAGCACCTCCAGACGCTCGACCCGGAGCTGGCGCTGACGGCGTGGCTGGAGGCGCGCGCCGCCACCGGCTGGTTCCTGCCGGAACTTGCGGAACAGCTGGGGGAACCCCCCGAGCGCCTGAGCGAAAGGCTGGCGCTGCGCCGGGACGTGGTGCGCGAGGAGGCCGGGGGCACGCTGTGGGTGGCCCTGGCGAAGGATGTGGCGGCGCTGGAGACGTCCTTGTTTGCGGCGCTAAGCCATTACCTTGCGGCGAACCCGCGCATGACGGCCATGCCCGCCGCTACGCTGCATTCGAGCGCCTGCCCACGGCTCGATGACCGGGTGTTCCGTTTCCTGGTGGCGCGTCTGGCGTCCGGCGGGCGCATAGCGCAAGGAGCCGACGGCTTGCGCCCGGCGGGGCACCGCCAGCAGTTTTCCGCCGAGGATTTGCGTCTGGCGGAGCGGCTGGAGGGTCTGCTGACCTGCCGTGGAACACCCCCGCCCAAGCCGGAGGCACTGGCCCTGGCGCTGGGACTGCCGGCACAGCGCCTGACGCGCTTCCTGGGGGACTTGCTGCGCAGCGGACAGGTCGTGAAAGTGGCCTCCGACGTGTATCTCAGCCGGCGGGACCTGGATGCCTGGCGCGATAGCGCCCGCCGCCTGCTGGAAGAACGCGGCGCCATTACCCTGGCCGAGTTTCGGGATGCCATCGGAGTGGGGCGCGGCCTGGCGTTACAGGTGCTGGAACATTTCGACCGCACGGGGCTGACCCGGCGTCAGGGAGAAGGCCGGGTGGCGACGGCCGCGACCAGGATGGCAAGGTCATGATTCCAGGCCGTGACATGAATTTGGTGGGAGGCCCGCCCCCGGGCCGATTCTCGCGGCGAGGGCGCCGCTCCCACAAGCCGCTGCTCAACTGGCTGGCTGTCCTGCTCGTGCTTTTCCCGGTGCTGGCCCTGGCTGCGCCGGAAAGGGAGATGCTCCTCGATCTGGAAGGGCGGCCCCATTTTCTTGATGAGTATGTTGGCCACGGGAAATGGCTGGTGGTGATGGTCTGGGCCTCCGATTGCGCGGTGTGCAACCAGGAAGTCCACGAGCTGATTGCCTTTCATCAGGCGCACCGGGAGACGGATGCCACCGTGCTCGGCATTTCGGTAGACGGCCCCGGCGGCCGGGAGAACGCGCTGGCCTTCATCAAACGGCACGGGGTAAACTTCCCCAATCTGCTTGACGATAGCAAGGCGTTCAAGGCGATTTACCTGCGCTCCACCGGCCGCCCCTGGTTCGGGGGGACGCCCATGAACCTGGTTTATTCGCCGTCCGGGGAGCTGCTGGCGCGACGCATCGGCCCGCTGGGCAAGGCCGAACTCGAGGCGTTCATCAGGCAGGCCGGGGAGAGGAAGCAATAGCGCAAGGTATTTTGAAGATTTACAAACGGAGAGGATGATCGTCCGGTTGGCATCCGCGGGCTTCAAACCCGTTGGGAGGCAGGTTTCCTGTCTCTGGTAGGTTCGACTCCTACCCTCTCCACCACATTAAGCAAGGAGAACGACATGAAATATCTGTTCATCCTCAACGACCCGCCCTACGGCACCGAGCGCAGCTACAACGGCTTCCGCCTGGCACGGGCGCTGGCAAAAATCGATGACAACGAAATCCGCGTGTTCCTGCTGGGCGATGCCGCCCTGTGCGCCAAGGCGGGACAGAAAGTCCCCCAGGGCTATTACAACATCGAGTTCTTCGCCCAGAGTATCCTGAAGCGCGGCGGCGAGATCGGCGTGTGCGGGGTGTGCATGGAAGCGCGGGGCCTGAAGGACGAGGAACTCATTCCCGGCAGCCAGCACAGCACGCTGGAGCACCTGGCCGAATGGACCCTGTGGGCGGAGAAGGTGCTCACTTTCTGATTCTGGAAACCGGCCCGGATATTTCATGAAAAGGGTCTCCGGTTCTGGAAGTCTCCACCATGCGAGCCACCTGGTTTCGCAGGAGGCCTTATAGCAGGAGCGCCGCCCCCGGCGCGAATTCGGCCACAAATCGCGGCGAGGGCGCCGCCCCCACGCTCCAAGCCATTATCAACCCGATTCGCCCGGTTCAGCGACCAGAACGGCGTGCCCTATCGCGCGATTTTAGTCCTGGCAAATAGTACGAATGGACGTTTTCAAGCGCGCGCATGTTCACTACACTGGCTCTACGGCAATACCCCCAGGCAAACATCAACACAAGGGAGTCAACATGCAACATCAGGCGCGCATTGTCGAATTGCGCAATGCACTCGACACACATATCGTCGGCCAGAAAGACCTGCTCGACAAGCTCGTCATCGCCTTGCTCGCGGGAGGGCACATTCTTGTGGAGGGCCTGCCGGGGCTTGCCAAGACGACTGCGGTCAAGGCGCTTGCCTCCGCAGTGCATGCGAGCTTCAGGCGTATCCAGTTCACCCCGGACCTCCTGCCCGGCGATCTCACCGGCACGGACATCTACAATCCGCAGGAGGGCAGCTTTTGCTTCGTGGAAGGCCCCCTCTTCCATGAAGTCATCCTCGCCGACGAGATCAACCGCGCGCCCGCCAAGGTGCAGTCGGCGCTGCTGGAGGCGATGCAGGAGCACCAGATCACGGTGGGCGGGGAAACCCGCGCCTTGCCGCCGCTTTTCATGGTGATGGCGACCCAGAATCCGCTGGAGCAGGCCGGCACCTACCCGCTTCCCGAGGCGCAGCTCGATCGATTCCTGCTGCACGTGACCCTGACCTATCCTTCGGCGGACGAGGAATACGAAATTCTTCAGCGTGACCGCAGCCGACACGCGGGGAACATTGCCGCCGCTCCGGTGGTGGATGTGGCCACGGTGCTGGCGGCGCAGGAAGAGGTGCGGTGCGTCCACATCGACCCCATGCTGGAGCGCTATATCGTGGCACTGGTGGGGGCCACCCGCGACGTGGCGAAGTGGGTGCCGGAACTGGCGGGAGCCATCGAGGTGGGCGCCTCCCCGCGGGCCTCGCTGGCCATGGTGCGCGCATCGTGCGCAGCCGCCTATCTCGCCGGCCGGGATTTCGTCTCACCCGCCGACATTCAGGCTGTGGCGGCGGACTGCCTGCGGCACCGGATCATACCGAGCTTCACGGCACGCATGCAGAAGCGTTCCCGGGACGACATCATCGCGCAGATCGCTGCCGCAGTGCCCGTGCCGTGACCATGCTGGAGCGCTTCATTTCCAGTGCCTTCCGCAAGACAGCCATACAGGTGGCGAATGTTCAGGCCCCCTTGCTCGGCCCCGTTGAGATTTCGGAGCTGCAGGCCCGGGTGGATGCGCTGGACGAGCCGGGCGGACAAGTGCCCGAGGTTCACTACCGGCACGCCGGCGATTTCCGCTCCGTTTATCTGGGGCCGGGGCTGGATTTCGAAGAATCCAGACTGTACGAGCGGGGAGACGACCTGCGCAGCATGGACTGGCGCACCACTGCCCGCACCGGGAAGCCTTACGTCAAGGTGTACCGTGAGGAGCATCATCCCGAGATTCATATCGTGGTGGATCGCGGCACGACCATGCGCTTCGGCACCGTCGAGCGGCTCAAGGCGGCGCAGGCGGCGCGGGTCGCAACGATTGCGGCGTTTGTCGCCATGCGCCGCGGGGCCTGCATCGGCGGCACGCTGGTGCAGCCGGACGGGCTATCGCTGCCGTGTGCGAGTGGGGATGTGGGGGCTTATCGGCTGGTGGAAGCCGCCGCCTCGGCGGCCCCGCCACTGGCGCATGGCGCGGGGGGAGACAGCCTGTGGCAGGTGCTGGAACAGATCGCCGTGCGGCTTCAGCGCGGCGCGCGGGTGGTTGTGGCAAGCGACTTCCATGGCCTCGACGGGGATTGCGGCGGTGTACTGATGCAGCTTTCCGCGCGCCATCAACTCATACCCATCCAGATCCTTGACCGGGTCGAAAGCGAGTTGCCGGCCGTGGGCCATGCCTGCTTCGAAAACCCGCTGACAGGGCGCAGCCAGTGGCTGGACACGGGGGCCGCATCCCTGCGCCGGGAATTCGCCCTTCGTGCCGGGGAGGCACGGGCCGCCGCAGACGGCCTGTTCGCCGCCATGGGGGTGAGACTCGCGCGCATCCATGCCGACGAAGACCCCTTTCATGTTGTGTTGAAGGCGCTTGGCCATGGCTGACGCCGTGCTTGCCGATATCGTCGAGCCGGCTGCGTCTCCCCTTGCGGGGGATGCGAACTATCCTCTGATTGCCGCCGCCGTCGTCTTGACGATTGTCGTTGCGCTTGTGCTTGTCCGCTATGTCCGTCGCCGCCGCGCCACGGCCTGGGTCGCGCGCCTGCGCGCGGAGCATGAACGGGGCCGGCGCGATGCGCGGGAAACCGCTTTTTTGCTGGCGGCCGGCTTGCGGAGACAACTGGGTATGCCCGGGATTGACGCAGGGATTCTGCCCAAGGGAGTTGAAGCGGCAGCATGGCGCATGTTCGCCGACCGGCTGTCCGCGCTGCGCTATGAGGCGGGAACAACCGCGACGCCCGGCGAAATGGCGTCCCTGTTCGACTGTACGGAACGCTGGATTGCGGAGGTGCGATGCTGACCCTGGCGCAGCCTTTCTGGCTGGCGGCAATCCCGTTTGCCCTATTGGCCTGGTGGCTGGGCCGCCGCACGACCGCGGACGAAGGCGGATTGCCCGCGCTGCGCCTGGTGCATCCGTCCCTCGCGGAAGCGGCGTCCGCAGGGACGTCGCGACAAAAATCCCGGCTTGATCGCGTCAGTCACGCCGGCGCAATGGTGCTGCTGATCCTGGCGCTGGCGCGCCCGCAGTGGGACGGCCCATGGATTCCGCCCCGGCCCGAGGGCAGGGAAATGCTGTTGCTGCTGGATGGCTCCCGCAGCATGAGCATCACCGACTTTCAGGTGGACGGCCAGCCGGTGGAGCGCTTTTCGGTATTGAAGGGACTGGTCACCCGTTTCGCCCAGGGACGGCCGGGCGACAGGTTCGGTGTCATCGTGTTCGGCGAGCGCGCCTATACGCTGCTGCCTCCCACCTTCGACCGCGATCTGGTTTCGGCCATGGTGCAGCGCCTGCCGGTAGGCATCGCCGGCCAGGACACCGCCATCGGCGAGGCGCTGGCCCTCGCCCTCAAGCAGCTCCGGCAAAATCCCAAACACCGGCCCGCGCTCATGCTGTTCACCGATGGCGACAGCACGGCGGGCGCGATTTCGCCCGCCGAGGCGGTGGAGGTGGCCGCGCGCATGAAAGTGCCCGTCTACGCCATCGACATCGGCACCGATTTGTTCGGCCACGGAACGCGGCCGGATGTGGCGGGGGAAGGCGCGGTCACGCTGCCGCAGATGGCTGCTTCAACGGGCGGGCGCTATTACCGCGCCACGTCACCCGAGGCGCTGAAGTCGGTGATCGAAGACATCGGCCGGCTCGAAAAAACCGTGACTCCGCCCACGAATCGGCGCGAGCGCCACGAATGGTTCTGGTTGCCGGCGCTGTTGGCTGCGGCCATGCTGACGGCAGCGCGTCTGGGAAAGATACGGGAGCGGATCGCGTGAGCGCGTTCTTCACCCAGCTCGACTGGCAATATCCCTGGGCGCTGCTGCTGGTATTGCAGCCGGCGGCCATGCGCCTCCTGTTGCGCTTGAAGCGCGGCAGGATGCTCTCCTACGCGAGCCCCGGCTTGCGCCCCTGGGCCATCGTGACGGATGAAACGGCGGCGAAGAGCCGGGGCGGGCGGCTCGACATCCTGTTCTGGCTGCTGCTTTCCCTGGCGCTGGCCGGCCCCCGGCTGCCTGCCCAGCCCGCTGCCAGCCTGGGTCCCCCGCCGCGGCAGGATGTCTCGATGGTGGTGGTGCTCAATGTCGGCGATTCCATGTCCGCTGCCGATGTTGCGCCGGACCGGCTCAACCGCGCACGGCTCGAACTGCTCGACCTGCTGCGCAAGCTGCGCGGCGAGCGGGTGGGGCTCGTCGTATTTGCCGGCACACCCGGCCTGGTGATTCCCCCGACGAACGATTATGCCGTTTTCCAGGAATTTCTCTCCCTTTCGGACGGCAAGCTGATCGAGGCCAGAGGAAGCCAGGCCGGCAGCGCGCTGGCGCTTGCGGCGCAGTTGCTGAAGGGCGACAAGGCGGTGTCCAGGGGCGTACTGCTGGTGAGCGACGCGGATGAAAACTCGTTCGGCGGCGAAACGGGGGCGGAGGCCCTGGCAGGCGCGAAGGCGGTCAAGGATGCCGGGATTTCCCTGTTCGTGCTCGGGATGGTTGCGGACGGAACGTCGGATGCGCGCCTGCGGGAGCTCGCGGCGGCAGGGAAGGGCGTCTATGCGCCGGTGCGCGATGGCGACGGCGAGTGGCGCACGCTGTACGACGACGGCATCGGCGCACTGGCGTCCCGCTTCCGGCCGCCCCCCTCCCCGGACAACTGGCGGCTTCTCTATCCATGGCTGCTCGTTCCCGCGCTTCTCATCCTGGCATTGCGGAATTTCAGGGTGCGGAAACTGGCGCTGCTGGCTGTACCGTTGCTTGCATTCATCCTGGCGACGCCGGATTCAGCACGTGCGGCGGACAAGCCTGAACAGCTCGCCTGGCAGGCGTATCGGTCCCGCGACTATGTGCACGCGCAGTTGCTGTATGCCCAGGTGCCGGGGGCGGCCGGGCGCATGGGCGAGGGCGCGAGCGCCTACCGGCGCAAGGACTACGCCTATGCGTCGCAGCAGTTCACGGCGGCGTTGCTGGAAGCGCGCAAGCCTTCCGAAACGGCGGATGCCCTCTTCAACCTGGGCAACGCCCAGTTCATGGCGGGCCGCTTCGAGACGGCCGTGGAAGCCTTCCGCGACGTCCTCCGCTACCGGCCTGATGATCCGGGGGTGCGCGCCAACCTCGAACTGGCCGTCGCGAAACAGCCGACCAAGGCACCGTCCGGAGCCGAGGGTATACCGGGACGCCGCGGCCGAGGGGTGGGAGGCGCGACAGGGGAAGAGATCGCGGACAAGCCGGTCACGATGGAAGAAGAAAAAGACAAAGGGCCGTTGATGACCCTCGACGAATCCGAATTGGCGCGCAAGGCGGTCGAGGGCAAGGGCCAGACGGCAGCGGCGATCAGGCAGGCGGCCGGAAGGCTGGGCGGGGAAATCGCCTACCGGGCCGCTGCAAAAAAACTGGAGCTGGTGGAAGACCAGCCATCGAAGCTGCTGTCCGCTTTGCTCAAATTCGAGCAGGAACGGCGCGCCAATAGGAGCACGCAGTAGTGGTCGCGCGAGCCTTGGGGATTCCTTGCCTCGCGCTGATGGCGCAAATCGCTTGCGCCGCGGGCCTCCTTGTCGAGGCCGACCGTACCGAAATCGCCTTCGGCCAGATGGTGACCGTGACGATCCAGGCCGATGATATCCGGGACTCCATTCAAAAGCTCCCGACGGAAGCCATCGGCCGCGATTTCGAAGTGTTCAACGTTTCCTACAGCCGTGGCAGCCAGACACGAAGAGGCCGGGAGATTGTTCAGCAGCGCTTGGAATGGCAGCTATTCCCATTGCATCTCGGCGTATCCGTCATTCCCATCATTGATGCAGGCGGCAAGAGGACACGCCCTTTGCCGATCCGGGTAAGCGAATCCGGCTTTGGCGTGTCGAAGGTGATGGTACGAAGCGGTGTCGAAGGCGATGCAGTGCAACACCGGGAGTCATTGCTGTTCGTGGATGTATACCACGACGGAGGACCGCTTTTCCGGATGCCGAAGGCGGAGGGCGCAGGATTCCAGTTGCGGCCGCTACGGGATTCCCAGCGCCAGGAAACCGTGGCAGGCGAGCGCTATACCGTCACCCGCTTTGCCTGGGGAATAACGCCATTGCGGCCGGGGTCCGCCGGCGTCCGCTTTTCACCTCTTGATGCAAGCAAGTTCGGGGCGCGCCTGCGCTACCCCGTACCGGCTCTCTATGTGAATGCAGCCCCCGTGCCCGGCTATCTGCCGGTCCATGTTCCCGTTGGCTCTCTCAATGTGGAGAGCAACGCGCCCATGCATGCCAAAGTCGGGCGCCCTGAGCAATGGACATTGAAAATCAGCGGTCGCGGGCTGAGCCCGGAGGGATTGCGAAAGCAACTGGGGCGGTTCCAGGATACGCCCCAATTGCATTTCTATCCGCTGCAGATGGAACTGGTTTCCAATGCCGGGGAAATTCCGCTTGGTCAGACGTTGGTGGTCACAATTCCTTTCCGCGCACTGGAACAAGGCTCCTTGAAATTGCCTGAAGTGCATATTCCGTATTACGACCCAGCGACCGGGCTAGTCCGGGTTGCCAGTACGCCTTCTCTTGCAGTGGACGCGGTAGACCCCGTCATGACCTGGGTGTGGCGTGGCGCAGGAGGTGGAATGGTTTTAGTCCTTGCGCTGTGGGCTGGGCTCCTGGCTCGGCCACGCTATCATGCCTGGCATGCCCGACGCCTATGGCTACGACAATTGGCGTCGAGCAAAACACCGTGCGAGCTGCTGCGTGCATGGCGGGCGGGGAAATATGAAACCGAAGACGGCGAAACCATCTCGATGATTGAGCGCGCATGTTACGGCCCGGCTTCGGAGGTTGATTTCGAGCGGTTTCGCCATCAGGCGATGGAACTGGCGCAACAGCGAAAATCGTGTGGCAAGCCGCAGAAAATGCAAGATGAACTGCGACGAATCCTGGAGCCTTTCGACATGGGCAATTTCACTGTTTGCCAACTTGCGCGCCGATGGCTGTCTGCTTTCATCTTCCGATTTCATGACCGGCGTTCGAGTTGATGGGTGCGCGGCAAACCTCACGGCAACGAAGTAAAAATTGAGCGCGGCGAACTTTGAACCCGTTTCAACCTGGAAAAAGTTGTCCGCAGAGGCGCCTACTTTTGGTATCTGTGTCGCCTGGAGGCGCCTACTTCTGGTAATCCGTGTTCATCTGTGGATAAAAGCGGTTTTTAGCATGAACCCTGCAATCTTGCCGATGCCGCCCGACGAGCCAGGTAGTAATATTTTTTTTGCTTCTATATTCTAAAGTTCGTTTGAATAGTATATTATTAACCCTACAAACTTTAGAGCGGAGGAGGCATCATGATTTTCCTGGTCATTCTTTCCGGTGCGATCACCGGCATCGTATTGGGTCTGTTCGGCAGCGGCGGTTCCATCATCGCCATGCCGGCGCTGATGTATCTGCTCAACGTGGAGGCCAAATCGGCCATCGCCATGAGCATGGGCATCGTGGCGGTGACCGCCACCATTTCGGGCTGGGACAACTGGCGGCGCGGCAATGTCGATCTCAAGGTGGCGGCGATGTTCGGCCTGTTCGGCGTGATCGGCACCTACGGCGGCGCCCGTCTCGGGGTTTACACGCCGGTACAGGTGCAGCTCACCTTGTTCGCTCTGGTGATGTATGCCGCTGCCTGGAAGATGCTGCAAATCAAAAAACAGCCGGTAAGTCAGCTGGCCACGGCAGGCGGACCACCCTTGTCGGAAGATGAGGCCATTTCGGCGCACATGGGACATATCGCCGCCCACGGCGTCGGCGTGGGCGTGCTGACCGGGCTGGTGGGCGTGGGCGGCGGATTCCTGATCGTGCCGGCGCTGGTACTGCTGTCCGGCATCCCGATGAAGATCGCCATCGGCACCTCGCTGGTCATCGTCGCCGCCAAATCCTATTCCGGTTTCGCCGGTTATGTCGCGGCGGTGCCGGTGGACTGGTCGATCATGGCTTCGTTCACTGCGGTGACGGTGGCCGGCAGTTTCGTCGGCACGCGCATTGCACACCGCTTCTCGCAGGAGACATTGAAGCGCAGCTTCGGCGTGTTCCTGGTGTTCGTGGCGAGCTACATTCTGCTCAAGAGCGTGGTGTAAGGGGAACGACCATGAGCCACACCATTCATGTCGAGGCCAACAATCCGCCCGGCAAACGCTGCACCCTGTATATCCGCTACGCCGAGAAAATCGGCCAGCATCTCGGCACACCCTTTTCCGCCATCTTCCACTCGCCCCATCCCGTGCAGGGGCGGATTGCACCGGCCTTGCTGGTGGGGGGCGTGGCGCTGGTTCCCGCGCATGGCGAGGTGTTGTTGCCGCAGGATGTCTGCGCCGCACTGGCCGATGCGCCGGCGGAATTGCTGGAAACCCTGACCGCGGCACATCAGGCCACGATGACCGACTGACCTTTTTTTCAATTCCGACAATAAGGAAGAATCGTGCCGCAACCGATCAAGGTATATTCCCAACATCCGCCCGGTGGGCGCTGTACGCTTTACGCGCTTTATGCCGAAGAGCTATCATCCAGCCTTGGCCTGGCCCGGCGCGTCGTTCATACTGACTGCCGCGACGCGCACGGCGAGGGCTCTCCCTCGCTGCTGGTGAAGGGGGTGGCGCTACAGCCATCGGACGGCGTGATCCTGTCGCCGGAGGATATCTGTGCGGGGCTGGCGGACGCGGGACTGGACTGGAGCGCCGCACCGAATTTGACTTCGCGTCTGGACGCCATTCAGGACCGCTTTCTCGAGGAGTTTGCATGAACGACAAAAACCAAGGGCTTTCCACCCGCTGCGTCCACGCCGGGGAAATCCAGGATGCCCACGGCTCGCCGCATACGCCGATCTACACCACCACCACCTTCAAGTTCGACTCCACCGCCGACCTGCTCGACGTGGTGGAAGGCAAAAGGCCGGGCAGCCTGTACACTCGCTACGGCCTCAATCCCACCCTCTTCAGCCTGGAAGAAAAGCTGGCCGCCTTGGAAGGGGCGGAAGCGGCTTGGGTATTTTCCTCGGGCATGGCCGCGGAGGCGGCGCTGTTTTTTGCCCATGGCCGCAAGGGCGTGGTCTGCATCGGCGATGCCTACGGCGGCACCATGGAGCTTCTTTCCAGCCAGTTGCCGGAACTCGGCATCCCCACGCATTTTCTCCTCGGCAGCGAGCTGGACGGACTGAAGACCTGTCTGGAAGCAGGCGCGGGTCTGGTGTTTTTCGAAACACCGACCAATCCCACCCTGGAAGTGCTGGATATCCGGAAAATCAGCGCTATCGCCCGCAAGTACGGCGCCCTGGTGGCGGTGGACAACACCTTCGCCTCGCCGGTGAACCAGAGCCCGCTGGCGCTGGGGGCGGATTTCGTGGTTCACAGCGCCACCAAGTATCTCGGCGGCCACAGCGACATTACCGCCGGCGCCCTGATGGGATCGAAAGAACTGCTGGCCCCGGTGTGGGGCTGGCGCAAGAATCTGGGGCAGATGCCCGCGCCCGAAACCGCATCGCTCCTGGCGCGCAGCATTCGCACCCTGGTCGTGCGGGTGGAGCGGCAGAACGCCACGGCGCAAGCTGTGGCCGAAGCGATGGCAAAGCATCCGAAAGTGGCGCGGGTGCTCTACCCCGGCCTGCCCGATTTCCCCGGCCATGCCGTGGCCGGGTCCCAGATGCAGGGCTTCGGCGGCATGCTGACAATCGAGGTCAAGGGCGCTTACGAGGATGCGGTGCGGGCGGTGGACAGGCTCAGGCTGTTCGCCATCGCGCCCAGCCTGGGCGGCGTGGAAAGCCTCGTCACCATGCCGGTGACCACCACCCACCATGGCCTGGCGGCGGAGGAGCGGGCGCGGCGCGGCATTTCCGATACCATGATCCGGCTCTCCATCGGCCTGGAAGATGCCGCCGACCTGATCGCCGACCTGGAGCAGGCGCTCGGATGAGTTCCTGAAAAAGCACCCAAACTTAACGGAGCTTTCTGACGATGTGCGAGCTTTTCGGGATGTCTGCAAGCCAAGCCGTGACGGCAAGCGGCACACTCGGTGATTTCCGTCTGCGCGGCGGGCTGGCGGCGGACAATCCCGACGGATGGGGGCTCGCCTGGTGGGAGAATGGTGTTTTTCGTCTTGCCAAGGAGCCGCTGCCGGCACACCAGAGCGCGCCGTTCGCGCGCTTGTGCGAAACCACGCGCTCTAACCTGATTGTCGCTCACGTGCGCAAAGCCCGGTTTCCGCCCGTCAACACCATGGACAATACGCATCCGTTCCAGCGGGTGTGTTGCGGAAAAGAATGGGTGTTTGCCCACAATGGGCTGGTGCCCGATATCGTGGAGATGGAGCGCGCAAATCACGAATCGGTCTGCCAGCCCGCAGGAGAGACCGATTCGGAGTATGCCTTTTGCCACCTCCTGAGCCATATCTCCCAGAACCTCCAGGCTTCCCCTGCCGCGAATGCAGACGTCTCGTTCCCCACCGTGGCGATGATCAGCGAGCTGATCGCCTCGCACGGCAAGTTCAATTTTCTCATGTCGGACGGAGAATATCTGATCGCCTACGGCCATGACCGGCTCCACTATCTGGAACGAGGCGGCGATATGGCAGACAGCGCCATGATCGCCACCGAGCCTTTGCCCGGAGAGGGAAGCTGGACCGCTTTCGAGCCAGGGGAGCTGCGTATTTACCGGCTCGGCAGGATAGCGGGGCGAATCCTGACTCGGCCATCCGGCCGGATTGTCGATCTGGAGCAGTTGCCCGTATGAACCTAGAAAAGCTCTTTTAACCACGAATTCACACGAATGGAACACGAATGTTCACTAATAATAAGTTGGTTAGTATGGATGGCATGATTCACCCGTTTGGTGATGCGATGATGGCCTCTAACTATTCGTGTTTATTCGTGAACATTCGTGTCATTCGTGGTTAATCGCCGTTTTTAAGATGAACGATCCGGTTTATCTCGACTACAACGCCACCACCCCGGTGGCGCCGGAAGTGGCGGACGCCATCGAGCCTTACCTGCGCGAACACTTCGGCAACCCCTCCTCGTCCCACATTTTCGGACAGAGGGCGAAAGCAGCGGTGGAGCAGGCAAGAGGGGAGGTGGCCGCGCTGATCGGCGCCAGGCCGGAGGAAATCGTCTTCACCGGCTGCGCCACCGAAGCCAACAACCTGGCCATCCTGGGCACGGCGCGGGCGCTCGCCGGAACGAAAAGACACCTCATCACCAGCGCCATCGAACACCCCTCGGTGATGCAGCCCTTCCTCAAACTGCGCGAAGAGGGCTGGGAGGTGACGATCCTGCCGGTGGACAGAAACGGCAGGGTCTCTCCAATTGCCGTGGAGCGGGCCATAAGGCCCGACACCGCCCTGGTTTCCATCATGCACGCCAACAATGAAGTGGGCACCATCCAGCCGATCGCGGAAATCGCGCAGATAACCCGGCCGAAGGGCATTCTGCTGCATACCGATGCCGCCCAGTCCGCCGGCAAGATTCCGGTTCATGTGTACAAGCTCGGTGTTGACCTGCTGACGCTGGCCGGGCACAAATTCCATGCCCCCAAAGGCGTGGGAGCGCTATTCGTCCGTAACGGCACGCCGCTTGCTCCCTTGCAGGCGGGAGCCGGCCATGAGCATGGCCTGCGGCCGGGAACCGAAAATGTGCCCTTCATCGTCGGCCTGGGCGCTGCGGCAAAACTTTCCCGCAAGCGGCTGACCAAGGCCCAGGCCTATTTGAAAACACTGCGCGACCGGCTGCATGCGCAACTGCGAGCAGGGGTTCCGCATCTTGCCCTGAATGGCCACGCCGAGGCGCGCCTGCCCAATACCCTGAATGTTTCCTTTCCCGGCGTGAGCGGTCACGAGCTGCTGGAGATGGCCGCGCAGGATGTGGCGGCTTCCACCGGCTCCGCCTGTCATTCCGGCGACCATGCCGTGAGCGGAGTGCTGGGGGCGATGAGAGTCAGCGCCGTGCGGGCTTCCGGCGCGGTGCGCCTGTCTGTCGGGATCTACACCACATCGGCCGATATCGACCGGGCGGCGCGGGCGTTGATTGCCGCCTGGAAGGTGCTGCACGTGTGATGGACGCAGCGGAGTACGACGCCTGGTATCAGACTCCGCGCGGGGGTTGGGTCGGGGATGTCGAGTTCCGCCTGCTGACGGAGTGGTTGGCGCCGGAAAAGGGTGAAACGCTGCTCGACGTCGGCTGTGGCACCGGTTACTTTGCGCGCCGCTTTGCCCGGGAGTGTGGGCAGTCCGTGGTCGGGTTAGATCCGAATCTGGCGTGGCTCCGGTTTGCCGGAAGTCATGCCGTTGCCGGAGAGCGGTTTGTTGCCGGGAACGGAACGCGGCTGCCGTTCCCGGATCGGAGTTTTGACCGGACTGTTGCGGTCACCTCGCTGTGCTTTGTCAAGGAACAGCGCCAGTTCCTGAACGAAATGGTGCGGGTGACGCGCAAGCGCTTTGCCATCGGGTTGTTGAACCGTGCCAGCCTGCTCTATTGGCAAAAAGGACGGCGCGGCGGCAGCGGCGCCTACCGGGGCGCGCACTGGCATACGGCGGCGGAAATTCCGGCTCTGCTGGAGGGTCTGCCAGTGGCCAACCTGGTTATCCGTAGCGGCGTGTTTTTGCCCCTGGACGGCTGGCTGGGCCGCTGGGTGGAACAGGCATTGCCCGGCCGCTGGCCTTGGGGCTCGTTCCTGGTGGTGGCGGGGGATCGTTTATGGTGAAGCGAGCGTTGGACGCAATCAAACTTTCCGGCAGCATCGTCACCCGATCCTTGAAACCCTTGCCCTCGCGCACCGTCACCTGGCGCATCTCGAAATCCACATCTTTCACCCGCAGCCGCACACACTCCATCAGCCGCAAGCCGCCGCCGTACAGCAAACTCGCCATCAGCCACAACGCCCCATCCAACCGGTTCAGCACCGACTTGACCTCGCTCACCGTCAACACCACCGGCAAGCGCTGCGGTGTTTTTGCCTGTGTCACATTTTCCAGCCACGGCAACTCCAGCGCCAACACCTCGCGGTAAAGAAACAGCAACGCGCTCTTCGCCTGATTCTGGGTCGAAGCCGCCACCTTGCCCGCCACCGCCAGATGCGACAAAAACGCCTCCACCTCCGCCGCGCCCATCTGCGCCGGGTGGGTCTTGTGGTGGAACAAAATATCGCGTTTAATCCAATCCAGATAAACCCGCTCGGTGCGGATGCTGTAGTGCTTCGTGCGCAGCACGGCTTGCACTTGATCGAGTAATTTTGGCGGGTTTGTAGGGGTAGGATAGGCATGGTGGGGTGTTAAAAACCAGTTAAATGCCCGATAAATATTTGCTTGTCTTGGTTTTAAATTAAGTTTAGAGTCGGTGCCATGTTTATAAACCAACCCCGATAAAATATTTGATGTTTTATTGGGTTCTACTTTACGTTGGGCGAATTCACATGGACCTTCGCACGCTTCTACCTCAACTACTGCCTCATGCGATTGCATGGGCTGAATTCCAATCCCAACACGTTGCCTCATTAGGCGTCGCACTGCCAGATACGCTGTTAGCTGTCGCGCGTCGCGTAGGTGTGCAACGTCCAGAGCTGATTCGAGTAAAGCTCGTCGATAGCCTTCCTGTCCCAGAAGAACCGACACTCAGGCAAGCCGCTATCGAAACAGGACTACTTGGACCAAAAATGGTTGGTCTCACCTTGGGCTACAGTATTTTTTTGGTTCATGGTCATGACAACGTGCGTCTCATCTCTCATGAGTGCCGCCACGTTTACCAATACGAAACGCTTGGCTCAATTGAGAGATTCCTGCCTGTTTATTTGCAGCAGATCGTTGATTTTGGGTACCAAAGCGCCCCTTTAGAAATCGATGCCCGTGCACATGAAATCCAAATTGCCTAACTCATCAATCAACCGGACCGTCAAAAAGCTGCGCTTTTTGCCGTCCGGTTATTTCAAACGTTAGGGGGCAAATGTGGGCGTACTATCAAGAGCTTTCGTCTCGACGCAATTTAAGCTTGGTATTTACCAAGCCCGGCAAATTACGAGAATTGAAAGAGGCGGGCTTGTTATCAGTTGTGCTGACTCACGGTATCAACCAGACGGCGGCATAAGGCGTGAGCTTTCTCCGGACGAATGGCTCCTCTTTTCATGGCGATTCTTTCCAAGAGACTACAGAAAAGAATTCTATGATGAAGAATTTCTTTTGCGCGAGCGCTATTACGATTATTTCGTCAAAACCGGTAACTCCAGAACAAACATATATTCGATATATAAGAACCAGCACGACACGGGCTACATCATCGTCGAATATTTTGGCGAAAATCGAGGGAGGCTCTACTCTGGCATGCATATCAACCAATGGGGAACCAGCGACTACAAGACGGTGTTCGAGAGTGGACTGGTTAAACCAATCGAATATGTAAGAAGCCCAGTAGAGGCGGCAACTTGCATGCTTGCTGATCTCGATGATTTTAAAAAAGTCAAAATAGATTTGGCTTCACTACACAAAGACTGTGAAGAGAGCCCTGGGTCATGTGCACTGCACTTAAAACTAACGAAATTGTTGCAAGACTGTAAACACACGGATTTATACCTCGAAAAGCAAGTGGCACCTTGACAAATAAGGCTTATTTCTACTTTGTCAGATTGATTTTCAAACATCTTCGGCTGTCATATGATATAATGCAACATGTTGTTTATATGAAACTATATGGAGTTGTAAATAACCATGACAACTCAAATATGTCAATTGCATCCGCACGCTGGTGGCAAACGTTCAGTCCAATCTGGACAGCCATTTTGCCCCCTACATCCCCTGTTTTGAATCCACGACGCGCTCGGTGGCCGAGGCTGGCAAATCTTACTTGCACGGTCTTTACCAATCCACGCGGGCCAACATGGAACGCATGGCGGATGTCGTCGCGGGCAGCCACCCGCAGCGGCTGCATCACATGCTGAGCGAGTCCACCTGGGATCGCGCCGGTGTGCTCCGGCAACTGGCGGCGGATGCCAATGCGCACTTCGGGCGCGGCGGCACGGCGCTGGTGATTGACGAGAGCGGCTTTGCCAAGAAGGGCGAACACTCGGCGGGTGTTGCCCGGCAGTGGAATGGCCGGCTGGGCAAGACGGACAACAGCCAGGTGGGCGTATTTGCCGCCGTGACGCGAGGAGAAGTCGCCGCCCTCGTGGATGCCGAGCTGTACCTGCCGGCGTGCTGGACGAGCGATCCTGCGCGTTGCGAAGCGGCGGGCATCCCGGAGTCGGTCGAATTCCGCACCAAGGGGGAGATGGCCTTGGAGATGGTGTTGCGTGCCCGCCGCAACGGCCTTCAGTTCGACTGGGTCGCCTTTGACGGGGGCTATGGTCAACTGCCGTGGCTGCTGACGGCGCTGGATGGAGAACGCGAGACCTTCCTCGCCGAGGTGCACGCGGATCAGATGATCTATCTCGCTGACCCTTGCCCGGCGGTGCCTGAGCGTACGGGGAAGGGGCGCGCACCGGCGCGCCCGGTGAGCGCCGTTGCTGCGCAGACGGTCACCGCCTGGGTCGCCGGCCAATCGGCAAAGGACTGGCGCCGGATGAAGCTGCGCGACGGGGAAAAGGGCGCGGTGGTGGCCGACTTCCTCACTGCCCGCGTGTTCGCCTGGGACGGTGAGTCGTCTGCCGGACGGCAGTGGCATCTTCTGGTGCGGCGGGAGATCGATGGCACGAAGCTCAAGTTCTGCCTGTCGAACGCCAAGCCGAGGGCTTCTTTGCGCCTTCTGGTGTCGATGCAGGCGTCCCGTCACTTCGTCGAGCGAGCCTTCGAGGATGCCAAGGGCGCCTGCGGCATGGCGGATTACCAGGTGCGGGGCTGGAACGGTTGGCACCACCATATGGCGCTGGTGATGGTCGCTCTGATGTTCCTCGCCAAGGAACGCATGGCCGGCCGCAATACGCACCGTCTGCTCTCCTGTCAGGATATCGTCGAGATGTTGAGACACAAGCTTCCTTCCAAAATCCAGTCCGATGAGGATCTCGTCATGACCATCGCTAACAGACACCAGCGAAGGCAAAGCGCCTCCGCCTCTCAGTATCGAAAACAAGAACTTACCCTGCCAGCATCATTCGGCGGGGAAATCTGACAAAGTAGAA
>JAIOJM010000208.1 GCA_019911785.1 Sulfuricella sp.
GGTGGGCTTCGTTTATCCCTTCTTCGAGGGCATCGCCTGGAATCATCACTTCGGCGTGCAGGACTGGCTGAAAGGGACTTTCGGGGCGGAATTCCATGACTTTGCCGGCTCCGTGGTGGTGCATGCCATGGGCGGCTGGATTGCGCTGCCGGCAGTGCTGCTGCTCGGCGCACGGCGCGGCCGCTATACCAGGGAGGGCATGGTGGCAGCGCACCCCCCCTCGAGTATCCCGTTTTTGGCATTGGGCGCGTGGATACTGACGGTTGGCTGGTTCGGCTTCAACGTCATGTCGGCGCAGACCATAGACGCAGTGAGTGGCCTGGTCGCGGTGAATTCGCTGATGGCCATGGTGGGCGGCATTCTGGCCGCGCTGGTGGTGGGCAGGAACGACCCCGGCTTCGTGCATAACGGACCGCTCGCCGGCCTGGTGGCGGTGTGTGCCGGATCCGACCTGATGCACCCAATGGGTGCACTGATCACCGGTGGGGTGGCGGGTGCGCTGTTCGTGTTGGCGTTTACCCTGACCCAGAACAAATGGAAAATTGACGATGTGCTCGGCGTCTGGCCGCTGCATGGGCTGTGCGGTGCGTGGGGCGGGATAGCCGCCGGGATATTCGGTCTCAAGGCGCTGGGCGGCATCGGCAACGTGAGCTTTGCCGCGCAACTGATCGGCACCTTGATGGGCGTCGGTATCGCGCTGGTTGGCGGCTTTGTGGTTTACGGACTGCTGAAGAAGCTGGTGGGGATTCGGCTGGACCCTGAAGAAGAGTTCAACGGCGCGGATATCAGCATACACAAGATCTATGCCTCGCCAGAAGGTGAGGTTTAGACCTACATGAATTTATGGGGATCTATGCCCCACTTGGCGGGGGATTCGTGGCTGACGATCTTGTCGGCCCCACCTTTGCCCAGGGGCTTGGATAAATCCACATCTTCCGGCTTGGTGTAGTATTCCTTCTTTGCATTGAAGACGACGCGCACCAACGGCTGCACCAGGCTTGCCTCACGTTGCTCGATGACGATGCCGATTCTGCCGCTTTCCAGCATCACCAGCGTGCCGACCGGGTAAATGCCGATGCTGCGCACAAAGGTATGCATCAGTTCGGGGTTGAAGTGAAATTTGCCCCACTCGAACATCTTCCTGAGCGCGACCGTAGGTTCCATGCCCTTGTGATAGCAGCGATCGGAGGTGATTGCATCGTAGACGTCGACGATCGATGCCATTTGCCCGTAGATCGACATTTCTGACCCTTTGAGTTTGAGCGGGTAGCCGCTGCCGTCGAAGCGTTCGTGGTGCTGGGCGGCGACGTCCAGCGATGCCTGGGCGATTCCCGGCGTGTCGGACAGGATGTTGCGGCTGTACACCACGTGCGAGCGCATGATGTCGAATTCCGCGTCGGTGAGTTTGCCTGGCTTGTTCAAGATCTCATCGGGCACCTTCATTTTGCCGATATCGTGCAGCATGCCGCCGATGCCGACCAGCCGCATTTCTTCAGGGCTAAGGTTGACTGCGCGGGCGAAAGACATCATCAGCGCACCGATGCTGACGGAGTGAAGAAAGGTGTAATCATCTTTTTGCTTGATTCTGCACAGGCTGAGGAGCGCGTCCTGGTTACGCAGGATCGACTCGGACATTCTCCCGACGATGGGGTCGACCTGCTCCAGTTCGATCTGCTTGCCCAGACGCACGTCCTGCATCAGGCTGTGTATGATTTTGTTGGCTTCGCCATGCACTTTCTGGGATCTTGCCATCTCGTCGTGCAGTGAGGTGGGTTCAACGGGCCTGGCTTTTTCTGCGATGATTTCCATTTCACGCGCGATGCTGGCCTTGACCTCGGTCTCGGTCGGCGCGTCGGCCACATCCAGCCCTTTGCCGGTATCGATATACACTTCGCGGATGCCGTTGCCGGCGATCTTCTCGATTTCCTTGTCGCTCTTGACCTTGAGGGTGCCGGTCAGAAAAGGGTGTTCCATCCAGCCGCAGTTCATGTCGTGGATGAACATGCCGGGTTGTAGCTGCTGGACGCTGATTTTTTTGATCATCCCGATTAATCCATTAAGAACGAGAAGGGAATAATAGCCGAGGGCAGTTGGGTTTGAACTAGGGGTAACCCCTAAGCTTACAGAAACCTCGCCAGCATCGCCCTGTCGACATTATCGCTGAGCGGGATGTGTACCACCCAGCCGTTGCCCGGCGCTTCCGTGATGGAAGCGCCTTTCTGGTTGAAGATTTGTTCCAGCACCATCTCGCGGTTACCGGCGGGGTGGATGAGTTCCAGTCGATCGCCCACGGCGAAGCGGTTTTTTACCACTATCTCAGCCATTTTTCGAGCCGGGTCATAGGCGACGATGTCGCCGACATACATCTGCCGCGCGCTTTCCGATAGGCCGGTGAGGTAGTTCTGGTATTCCACGGTATGGTGGCGCTGGTAGAAGCCATCAGTGTAGCCGCGGTTGGCGAGGTTTTCCAGCGCGCTCAGGTGCGCCGTGTTGAAGGCGCGCCCGGCTACTGCATCATCAATCGCCTGGCGGTAAATCTGGGCGGTGCGCACCACGTAATAGGCCGATTTTGTCCGTCCTTCGATCTTCAGGGAATCCACGCCGATTTCCGCCAACCGGGCGACATGCTCCACCGCGCGCAGGTCCTTGGAGTTCATGATGTAGGTGCCGTGCTCGTCCTCGAGCACCGGCATCAGGTCGCCGGGGCGCTTGCTTTCCTCGATCATCCATACCCGGTCGGCGAGGGGGTGGCGTTGCTGATCGCCGCACGCGGTAAGGCCAGATTCGCCCATGGCCTGGTTGAAATCGAACTCGGTTTCACGGATCACTCCCGCCGCATCTTCATTCGCTTCCTGCACCTTGTAGTCCCAGCGGCAGGAATTGGTGCAGGTGCCCTGGTTGGCGTCGCGGTGGTTGAAATAACCGGACAGCAGGCAGCGGCCGGAATAGGCGATGCACAGTGCGCCGTGGACGAATACTTCGAGCTCCATGTCGGGACACTGCTGGCGGATCTCGGCGATTTCGTCGAGGGAGATTTCGCGCGACAGGATCACCCGCGTCAAGCCCAGCGCCTGCCAGAATTTCACCGCGGCGTAATTCACGGTGTTGGCCTGCACCGACAGATGCACCGGAACTTCCGGCCACGCCTCGCGCACCATCATGATCAGGCCGGGGTCGGCCATGATCAGGGCATCCGGCTGCATTGCGATCACCGGCGCCATATCCGCCATATAGGTCTTGAGCTTGGCGTTGTGCGGCGTCAGGTTGCTGGCGACGAAAAATTTCTTGCCCAGCGCGTGCGCCTCGGCGATGCCCGTCCCCAGTTCCTCCAGGCCGAATTCGTTGTTGCGCGCGCGCAGGGAGTAGCGGGGCTGCCCGGCGTACACGGCATCCGCGCCATAGGCGAAGGCGTAGCGCATTTTTTCGAGGCTGCCGGCGGGGAGTAAAAGTTCGGGGGTCTTCATCATCATGGTAAAATTATACCATCATGCCTGATCCCTCCTTTATCCACCTCCGCCTGCACAGCGAGTATTCGATTGTCGATGGCATCGTGCGTATCGACGATGCCGTCGATCGTGCCGTCGTCGACCGGATGCCGGCGCTGGCGCTGACCGATCTCGGCAACCTGTTCGGCATGGTGAAGTTCTACCAGGCCGCGCGCGGCAAGGGCATCAAGCCGATCGTCGGCTGCGACGTGTGGATCAGCAACGACGCCAACCGCGACCAGCCGCACCGTTTGCTCCTGCTGTGCCGCAACCGCCAGGGCTACTTGCGCCTGTGTGACCTGCTCACTCGGGCCTACCGCAGCAACCAGCACCGCGGGCGGGCGGAAGTCCGCCGCGAATGGTTCGCGGACGGTGGCAGCGACGGCCTGATCGCGCTGTCCGGCGCGCATTTCGGCGATGTCGGTCAGGCCTTGTTGCAGGCTAACCGCGCGCAGGCGCAGGAACTCGCGGCCGAGTGGCAGCGCCTGTTTCCCGGCGCGTTCTATCTCGAATTGCAGCGCACCGGGCTGCCCCAGGCTGATGCCCACGTCCGGCTCGCATTGAGCCTGGCTTCGGAATTGCGGCTGCCGGTGGTGGCGACCCATCCGATCGAGTTTCTCGCGCCCGACGACTACAAGGCCCACGAGGCGCGGGTGTGCATTTCCGAGGGCTACATGCTGGCGGACAAGCGCCGTCCGCGCGTCTTTACCGAGCAGCAGTACTTCAAGACCCAGGCGGAGATGGCGGAGCTGTTCGCCGATATTCCCGAGGCGCTCGCCAACAGCGTCGAGATCGCCAAGCGCTGCAACCTCAGCGTCGAGCTGGGCAAGAGCAAGCTGCCGCAGTTCCCGGTGCCGGAGGGGATGAGCCTGGAAGACTACCTGTGCCAGCGGGCGGAGGAGGGGCTGGCCGAGCGCATGAAGGAGCTCTACCCCGACGAGGCGAAGCGGGCGGAGCAGTACCCCACCTATACCGATCGGCTCAAGTTCGAGACCGGCACCATCATCCAGATGGGCTTCCCCGGCTACTTCCTGATCGTGGCCGACTTCATCAACTGGGCCAAACACAATGGCGTGCCGGTCGGCCCAGGGCGGGGCTCCGGTGCGGGTTCGCTGGTCGCCTACAGCCTCGGCATCACCGACCTCGATCCGCTGCGCTACGCCCTGCTGTTCGAGCGCTTCCTCAACCCGGAGCGGGTTTCGATGCCCGACTTCGACGTGGACTTCTGCCAGGACAACCGCTGGCGGGTGATCGAGTACGTGCGCGAGAAGTACGGCGCCGACGCGGTATCGCAGATCGCCACCTTCGGCACCATGGCGGCCAAGGCGGTGGTGCGCGACGTGGGGCGGGTGCTGGACCTGCCCTACAACTTCTGCGACCAGCTTTCCAAGCTGATCCCGGCCGTGCCCGGCAAGCAATATTCGCTCGACGAGGCGCTGGAAATGGAGCCCCAGCTCAAGGAGCGCTACGACAGCGAGGAGGAGGTGCGCGAACTGTTCATCCTGGCGCGCAAGCTTGAAGGGCTGACGCGCAACGTCGGTATGCATGCCGGCGGCGTGCTGATCGCGCCCGGCAAGCTGACCGACTTCTGCCCGCTGTATCTCGCTGCCAATGCGGACAACGTGGTCAGCCAGTTCGACAAGGACGACGTGGAGGCGGCCGGCCTGGTCAAGTTCGACTTCCTCGGCCTGCGCAACCTGACCATCATCGACCTCGCCCTCAAGTACATCAAGAAGCTCGATCCGAGCTTCGACCAACCCCTGGATACCCAGCATTTCGACGATCCGGCAGCCTACGAGGTGTTGAAGAAGGCCAACACCACGGCGGTGTTCCAGCTGGAATCGGAGGGCATGAAGAAGCTGCTGGCCAAGCTCCAGCCCGACCGTTTCGAGGACATCATCGCCGTGCTCGCGCTGTACCGGCCGGGGCCGTTGGGTTCCGGCATGGTGGACGATTTCATCCTGCGCAAGAAGGGCAAGCAGACCATCGACTATTTCCACCCCGACCTGCAGGCCAGTCTCGCCCCCACCTACGGCGTGATCGTCTACCAGGAACAGGTGATGCAGATCTCCCAGATCATCGGCGGCTACACCCTGGGCGGGGCGGACTTGCTGCGGCGCGCGATGGGCAAGAAGAAGCAGGAGGAGATGGACAAGCACCGCAGCCTGTTCGTCGAGGGCGCGCTCCAGAAAGACTACCCGGAAAAGCTCGCCAACAGCCTGTTCGACCTGATGGCGAAGTTCGCCGAATACGGCTTCAACAAGTCCCACACCGCCGCCTACGCGGTGATTTCCTACCAGACCGCCTGGCTCAAGGCGCATCATACTTCGGCCTTCATGGCGGCGACGCTGTCCTCGGAGCTGGACAACACCGACCAGCTCAAAGTGTTCTACGAGGACACCCTGGCCAACAAGGTGAAGGTGCTGGCGCCTGACGTGAATGTTTCTGGCTACCGTTTCGAGCCGGTTTCCAGGACCGAGATCCGTTACGGTCTCGGCGCCATCAAGGGCACCGGCGAGGCGGCGATCAGCGTCATCGTCGCAGCGCGGGGAAAAGACGGGCCATTCACCAGCCTGTTCGACTTCTGCCGCCGGGTGGACAAGCGCACCGTCAACCGTCGCGTGATCGAGTCCCTGGTGCGCGCCGGCGCATTCGACACCATCAACGATAACCGGGCGAGCCTGCTGGCGAGTGTCGGCGTGGCGATGGAAGCGGCGGAACAGGAGAACCGCGATATTCTCCAGAACAGCCTGTTCGATGCCATGGATGACGGCGGCGCGGAAAGCCGACCCGATGCCATGGTGGATGCCGCTCTCTGGCCGATGGTCGAGCAGTTGACGAACGAGAAAAAGGCGCTGGGCTTTTACTTCAGCGGCCACCCCTACGACGCCTACCGCGCGGAACTCGCCAGCTTCATCAAGACCCGGCTCACCGACATTGCGCCGCAGCAACAACCGGTCTGGCTGGCAGGGGTGATCTATGCCATTCGTACCCAGATGACGCGGCGCGGGAAAATGGCCTTCATTTCCCTGGAGGACGGTGCCGCGCGAGTCGAGGTTTCGGTGTTCAGCGAATTGTTCGATGCGCACAAGGACATCCTCAAGGAGGATCAGTTGCTGATCATCGAGGCCAAGATCAGCAAGGACGATTATTCCGGCGGATTCCGCGTGATCGCGGAAAGCCTGCTCGACCTGGCCGGGGCGCGGACGCGTTTCGCCAAGCTGTTGCGGCTGTCGTGCATGGCGCCCGCCAATACCCTAAAGGACTCCGATCCGCTAAGGGCTGAAGCCCTTGTGGAGTCGTATGCTGACAAGTTACGCGAAATTCTGTCCGGCTATCGGGATCAGGCCGGGTGCAGGGTGCGGATCGGCTACTGCAATGCCAAGGCGAGCTGCGAGCTGGAGCTGGGTGAAGACTGGCGGGTGAAGCTCAAGGACAATCTGCTGGTGTCGTTGGCCGATTGCATCGGCAGCGAGAATTCCGCCATTCAATATTAACCATTGAAACTTTTTCAATTAATGCTTGCAAAGCAAATTCGAATATTAGACAATACTAATAACTTGAATGATTCATCGACTATGAGTTGTTCCTGTGTTGTCTCCTCCATCCTCCTTTTTGGTGGATTTCAAGCGCGGTCACTTAGGTGAGCCGCGTTTTTTTTCGCCTATTTCCGACATCGGCAACATTGTCCGCATGAATATCCCCCAGATCGTCAACCGTGAATTATTCGACCGCATCTCGTCGGAAGCGCAGGCAGCGCCACGTCGGCGCAAGAATTTCAATTTCCATGTCGCCGAGGCGGATGCGAGTCATCGTCTGCTCAATGCGATGGAGCCGGATTCATATATCCCGCCGCACTGCCATCGGGATGCGAGCAAGGATGAGTCCATCATCGCGCTCGCGGGTCGGTTCGGGGTCGTTTTCTTCGACCATGAGGGAAACGTTACCGGGACGGCAAGCCTGGCTCCGGGAGGTGAAGCAGTGGGGGTGAATATTCCTCACGGCGTGTTTCATTCCGTGGTGGCCCTGGAGCCTGGCAGTATCTTCTTCGAGGCCAAGGCCGGCCCCTATAAGGCGCTGGAGCCGGCAGAAAAAGCATCCTGGGCACCCGCCGAGGGTGAATCAGGTGCGACTGCGTACCTGAATTTTCTTAGGGCTATGTTCTAACCAGGTTACTTGTCACCCTTCAAGCGGTATCCAACTTTTCAAAATCGGTATACTCGCCGCTGCCCGCACTGATTTCCACTCCTTCCACCCGCGCCGGTTCGGGCCCTGTCCTGGCCCATTCGATCATGGCGCTGACCGCTTCCGGCGCTCCCTGAATCATGGCTTCCACGGTGCCGTCGCGGCAGTTTCTGACCCAGCCGGTGATGCCGAGCTGCTGAGCCTTGCGGCACATGGATTCGCGGAAGAACACGCCCTGAACATGACCGTAAACTCTCAGATGGTGGCTGATACTCATCGATATTGTTCCTGGTTAATGTCGACTAAGAAGATAGGTGCATCCTGAATATATCAGTAAAATCATGGGGTAAGTGCATTTGGACTATTTACAAATGTTAGAAAAAGAGCCAATGTACTCTGCGGAAGTTCCGTTGTTGTGGCTTTTGCCAAATCATAATTATGATCGAGGAGAGAAAAATGTCACGTTTGCGTAACTTGTTATTGCTGAGCGCATTATTTGGCTTGTTGGGCCTGGCGGGTTGCGCCTCAACCGGAGGCAAGTCGGCTGGGGCCGGATTTCCGGAGAAGGTCGTTTATCATGTGAACGATTCCGTAGTGGCGGGCCTGGCGATGAACAACGTCAAAAACCATCTTGGCGCCAACCCGCAGGCGATCATCGTGGTTGTCACCCACGGCAAGGGTATCGACTTCCTGCTCGATGGCGCCGCCGACAAGGACGGCAACCCGTATGACGTCAAAGTCCAGGAGTTGAAGGCAAAAGGCGTGGCATTCGATGTGTGCAACAATACGCTGGTCGGACGCAAGATCGACCCGAAAAAAGTGATCCCTGAAGCTGTGATCGTACCTTCCGGCGTGGCGGAGATTTCCAAGCTGCAATCCCGGCAAGGCTATGCCTACGTGAAGCCCTGATCGAAAAGGGCAGGCGTAAAAAAGGCGGCTCGAGCCGCCTTTTTTTATTTCACCCGCATGCCCGGCTTGGCGCCCTCGTCCGGGCTGAGAATGTACAGGCCGCCGTCGCCGCCGGCGGCCAGCACCATGCCTTCCGACAGGCCGAACTTCATCTTGCGCGGGGCGAGGTTGGCGACCATCACGGTGTGGCGTCCGATCAGCTTCTCCGGCGCATAGGCCGACTTGATGCCGGCGAACACGTTGCGTGTCTTTCCCTCGCCGATATCCAGCGTCAGCTGCAGCAGCTTGTCGGCGCCTTCCACATGTTCGGCGTTGACGATTTTGGCGATGCGCAGGTCGATTTTGGAGAAATCGTCGATCGAGATGGTTTCGGCGATCGGCTGGATTTCGTGGGTTTGCTTCTCGGCATGGCGCGCGGGGGAGTGCTCCGCTGCCGGAGCCAGGGTGGCTTTGTTTTCTTCGATCATGGCTTCCACTTGTTTCGGGTCGATGCGGGTCATCAGGTGCTGGTAGGGGTTGATGGCGTGGCCTGCCGGCAGCAGGGCCTGAGCATCCTGCCAGGTTAGCGGTGCGATGTTAAGGAAGGCTTCCACGTCTGCGGCCAGCTTGGGCAGCACCGGCTTGAGGTAGAGGGTGAGCAGGCGGAACAGGTTGAGGCTGACGCTGCAGGCTTCGTGCAGCCGAGCTTCCATGCCTTCCTGCTTGGCCAGCTCCCATGGCTTTTGCTCATCCACATACTGGTTGGCGAGATCGGTCAGGCGCATGATGTCGCGCAAGGCCTTGCCGTATTCGCGAGCCTCGTACTGGGCGGCGATGTCCTTGGCGGCGCCCTGCAGCTGTTGCGGCAGGGTCTGATCGGCCATGCCGCCGAGCTTGCCGCCGAAGCGCTTGGTGATGAAGCCGGCCGAGCGCGAGGCGATATTCACGAATTTACCGATCAGGTCGCTGTTAACCCGCGCCGTAAAGTCCTCCAGGCTGAGGTCGATATCCTCGATGCTGCTGTTGAGCTTGGCGGCGAAATAGTAGCGTAGCTGTTCCGGGTTGAGATACTTGCGGTAGCTGGTGGCAGTGATGAAGGTGCCGCGCGACTTGGACATCTTCTGGCCGTTGACGGTGAGGAAGCCGTGGGCGAAGACGCCGGTAGGCGTGCGGTAGCCGGAGAACTTCAGCATCGCCGGCCAGAACAGGGCGTGGAAGTAGAGGATGTCCTTGCCGATGAAGTGGTAGAGCTCGGTTTCCGAGCCTTCTTTCCAGAATTCGTCGAACAACGCTTCTGCTGACTGCTGACTGCTGACTGCTGACCGCTGTTTTGCCAAATTCTTGAAGCTGGCCATGTAGCCGACCGGGGCATCGAGCCAGACATAGAAATATTTGCTCGGCGCATCCGGGATCTCGAATCCGAAGTAGGGCGCGTCGCGGGAGATGTCCCAGTTCTGCAGGCCGCCGGCTATCCATTCCTGCATCTTGTTGGCGGCTTCCGGTTGCAGGTGGCCGGCGTTGGTCCACTCTTTCAGGAAATCAGTACAGGCGCCGAGGGTGAAGAAGTAGTGTTCGGACTCCTTGCGCACCGGTGTGGCGCCGGAAACCGCCGAGACCGGGTTGATCAGGTCGGTGGGTGAATAAGTGGCGCCGCAGGCCTCGCAGGAATCGCCGTACTGGTCCAAAGCATGGCACTTGGGGCACTCGCCCTTGATGAAGCGGTCCGGCAGGAACATTTCCTTTTCCGGGTCGTAGAACTGCTCGATGGTTTTGGTTTCGATCAGTTTGGCTTCATCGCGCAGCTTGCGGTAGATGTTCTGCGCCAGTTCCCGGTTCTCGTCGGAATTGGTCGAGTAGTAGTTGTCGAATTCGACGTGGAAGCCGTCGAAATCCGCCTTGTGCTCGTGCCAGACCCGTTCGATCAGGGCCTCCGGGGTAATGCCCTCGGCTTGCGCGCGCAGCATGATGGGGGTGCCGTGGGTGTCGTCGGCGCAGACGTAATGGCACTCGTGCCCTTGCATTTTCTGGAATCGTACCCAGATATCGGTCTGGATGTATTCAACCAGATGGCCAAGATGGATGCTGCCATTGGCGTAGGGTAGGGCGCTGGTAACCAGGATCTTGCGTTTCATTGCGGTTTGTCAGGAACTTGAAAGACCCCAATTGTAACAAACCGTGGTAGCAAGCCCAATTATTCGTTAAACTTTCGTTTT
>JAIOJM010000209.1 GCA_019911785.1 Sulfuricella sp.
TAGCAGCCTGTCGGACTTAGCGTTAAAACGAAATAAAACCAATGCCCATGTCGTATATTGATCACAATTTAAGCAAGTCGGTGTGGTTTGCAGCAATACTCGGCAATTTTTTGCATCGGGGTCGCCAAGTTTTCACCGTAGCGCGCTTGTCGGCTGTAAGTCCGACAGGCTGCTAGGTTGAATGATGGATTAGGATTTGGCAACCAAGGGAAATTGGTGGGGGTTGCGAATTGATTCCACAGCCAGATCAACATCAAGCAGAGGCCAGTAGAGATGATTGGGTGTTGGCCATTCAACGGTAGTAATCTGCTCCAGCGTGGCCTGCTTGAACCAGGGAAACTCTGCGTAGGGGACAAAGAGTTCCTCGTCCTTTAAAAGCAACCAGAACCCCTTGTTGGATGCCAAGGAAACTTCGACTTCAGAAGTGGCTACGCCAGGCATTGGTGATCTCCTCATAATCTGATTAATTCGACCCTGGCCCCTTTGATTCTGGCTTTGGGGGGATATTGAGAGCCCTCACGCCGCGCCAATAATGGAACGAAGCGCCCCGGCACCTGGGAACGAGAATAACCAGCCGAGAGCGCCGCAATTTAGAAAGACTGTAGCCCAAAACACGATTTGAAATGACTGCTTCTTGGACTTGTGACGAAGCAGCATTTGTGCGGCTAAAGCGCCGGGCCACCCACCGACCAACGCGAAAAAGTGCAAGGTGTCCTCTGGGGTTCGTCGTTGATTGTTTCTTGCGGCTGACTTGTCGAATGCGTAGGCGACAAATGCGACGGCGCTGGCAAGAAGATAGAGCCCAAGGACAGTATATGGCAACTTGCCGGCAAAGGCCGACCCCGCAACAAAAATGAGAAAGGCAGCGGCCAATATGAGGGATACGTTGCTACGCCCAGATGAGGTGGCCGACAGTGCACGCTCACCGAGGAATGCGACACTCTCAGCCTGCACTCGACCCTTGGCATCAGACTTCAGTTCGTAGGTCACGATTTCATTTTCGATCGGTCTTCGTTGTCGGTTTGCAAACGACTTGATGTGAACGAAGACTTGGTTTCCGCCACCGTTCGGGGTGATGAACCCAAACCCTTGGTCATCTTTCCAATTGGTTATTTTTCCTTGATAGCGCATACCGACTTTTCGCGAGGGCTAATGTTTTAAAATTGGATCAAAGTGACCAGGCACGATTAAATTTTGTGTTGGAATGTTAGAGCTCTGCTGTGCTCTTTATGACGATTGGGCCACTATAGGTCTTTGTTCGGGCGGTTACAAGCGGTGCTGGGTTTTGTGCGCTACGCGCACAAAACCTTTCCAATGATGATGGTTAGGTTTTGGCAACCAAGGGAAATTGGCGGGGGTTTTCAGGGTATCCAGCAGGTCATGGGCGCGCAGCAACCATTGCGGGTCGAGCAACTCGGCCTTACCCGGCAAGGCCAGGCAGGCTTCCAGCGTCGTGGCCAAGTCGTCGTGCGGCAGCATGGCGTCTGTCATGGTGTGTCCGTCCCGGACAGCAATGCTTCCGGCGCAAGGAGCGAACCCTGGATTTCCACCACTTTGCGGCGCGCATGTTCGCCTTGCTTCAGGCTGATCCGGCTGGCCGGAACCTTGAATGCCTTGCGCAAAAAATCCAGCAGCCTGGCGTTGGCCTGCCCTTCCACGGCGGCGGCAGCGACCCGGATTTTCAGGGCATCGCCGTGCAGCCCGATCACTTCGGTACGCTTGGCTCCGGGCTGCACGTGCACGGTGAGGGTGAGGCGGTCATCCTTGAGCTGGTACCAGCCAGCCATGTCAGGCGAGTTGCATGGCGAGGCTTTCCAGCCAGGCCAAAGGCACCATCAGCAGCAGTTCGCAGATGATGAACAGCAGCAGCGGAGAAAGATCGACATTGGCCAAAAGCGGGACCACCCTGCGCAGCGGCAGAAGGAACGGGTCGGTCAGCCGGCTTAGCACCGGTGCCAGGGGCGTGCGCGGGTTGGTCCAGGACAGGATCGCCTGGATGACGACCGCGCCGAGCAGGATGTAAATGCTGATTTTCAGCAGCTTGATCGCTGCCAGAAAGGCGATGGCAAGAAAAACGGAAGGTCCGGCCTTCAGCAGGAACAGGCCGCCCAGCCAGAACAGGGCGAGCAGCATGACGTATTCCACCAGCCAGGCCAGCAGCAGGGAGGCCAGATCCAGCCCGAACAGGCCGGGAATGACCCGGCGCAGAGGCTTCACTGCAAAATCGGTGAGCGCCGCGATGAACTGCGAGATCGGGTTGCGGAAGGGCGCCCGTGCCCATTGCAGGTAGAAGCGCAATAGCGCCGCCAGGACGAACAGGCCGAGCAGGGTCTCGATTAGGAATTGTAGGGCTTGGGTTAGCATGGTTATTTCCAGTTTCTCAATCAAAAAACACTAACCGCAAAGGACGCCAGGGTTCGCAAGGGAAAACTTTTGCACCGATATGCCCGCCTGAGGAGCCTTCCTTCGCGTTACTTTGCGTCCTTTGCGGTAAAAGATTTTTTATGGGTTATTGGGTTATCCCACTGCGCCCATTTTCCCCAGTTCGTCGCCCAGCTCGCGCGAGCGCAGGCTGGCGGCCTGTGCGGCCTGGATGATGGCCCGCCTGATCCCGGCGGCCTCCATCGCAAGAATGGCACGTTCGGTGGTGCCGCCCTTGGAGGTGACGCGGGCACGCAGGGTGGCGGCATCCTCGCTGCTCTGGCTGGCGAGTTTGGCGGCACCGAGGAAGGTTTCCAGGCTGAGGGTGCGCGCTTGATCCGGGGTGAAGCCCAGTTCCACGGCGGCTTCCTGCAGTGCTTCGATGAACAGGAACACGTAGGCCGGACCGCTGCCGGAAATGGCGGTGATGGCGTCCATCTGTTCTTCCCGTTCCAGCCAGACAGTCGTGCCGACTGCACCGAGTATGGTGTCGGCCTGGCTGCGCTGGCTTTCGGGCACTTCGGGCAGGGCGTAGAGGCCGGTAACCCCCGCCAGCACCATCGCCGGCGTATTCGGCATGGCGCGGACGATCAGCGGGTGGCCGCCCAGCCATCGGGAGAGATCGGCGCTGCGCACCCCGGCGGCGATGGAAATGACCAGCTTGCCGTCGAGCAGCCCGTGCAGTTGCGTGGCAACGCCGTGGAGTTGCTGCGGTTTCACTGCCAGCACGATGATGTCGGCGGCAACGGCCGCTGCGCTGATTTCCTCGTAGGTGGCGATGCCGAATTTTTCACTCAGCCGGGTGCGGTTTTCCGCGGAGATTTCCACCACGCCGATGGCCGCCGGGTCGAATCCCTTTTGCAGCAGGCCGGTGATGAGCGCTCCGGCCATGTTGCCGCCGCCGATGAAGGTGATGTTCATGATTTATTCCAGTTCACATTCTAAAAAAAGCGCATACCGCAAAGGACGCAAAGGTTCGCAAAGGAAAACAAGTTCAAGAAGTACCTCGCGTAACTTTGCGTCCTTTGCGGTGAATGCTTTAAGCCTTTTGCCGTTCCCCGAAAATCGCGCTGCCTACCCGTACTATCGTCGCGCCCTCGGCTATTGCCGCCTCAAGGTCGTCCGACATGCCCATGGACAGGGTGTCGAGCTGAAAGCCTTCGGCGTTGAGCTGCTCCAGTAGCTGGCGCAGGCGGACGAAGGCCAGGCGCTGCTTCACCGGGTCGTCGGTCGGCTCGGGGATCGCCATCAGCCCGCGCAGTTTCAGGCGCGGCAGGGTCTGTACGTAGCGTGCCAGGACCGGCAAATCTTCCGGCGCTACACCGCTTTTGCTGGCCTCATTGCTGACGTTGACCTGCAGGCACACCTGCAGGTCGGGCAGGTTTTTGGGGCGACCCGCAGACAGCCGGTCGGCGATCCTGGCCCGATCCAGGCTGTGCACCCAGGCAAAGCTTTCGGCGATCGGCCGGGTCTTGTTGCTCTGGATCGGGCCGATGAAGTGCCATTTCAGCGGCAAGTCGTTGAGCACTGCGACTTTCTCCATGGCTTCCTGCACGTAGCTTTCGCCGAAGGCGCGCTGTCCGGCCGTATAGGCCTGGCGCACCGCGGCGGCGGGAAAGGTTTTGCTGACGGCCAGCAGCTGGATGCCCGCAACCGGCCGGCCAGCCGCGGCGGCAGCCAGCGCGATGCGCTGCCGCACGGCTTGCAATGCGTTTGCGATAGTTGTCATAATGGTGGGACGCGTTTGTGCATGAGGGAAATTATAATGGAAATCTCGGATTTGCTTGCCTTTTCGGTGAAAAACAAGGCCTCCGACCTGCATCTGTCGTCCGGCCTGCCGCCGATGATCCGGGTGCATGGCGATATCCGCCGTATCAATGTGCCGGTGCTGGAGCACAAGGATGTCCACGGCATGGTGTACGACATCATGAACGACGGTCAGCGCAAGTTCTACGAGGAAAATCTGGAGGTCGACTTCTCCTTCGAGATTCCCAACCTGGCGCGCTTCCGCGTCAACGCTTATGTCCAGAACCGCGGCGCCGCTGCGGTGTTCCGGACCATTCCTTCCAAGGTGCTGTCGCTGGAAGAACTGAAGTGCCCGGAGATCTTCAAGGAAATCTCCGACCAGCCGCGCGGCATCGTGCTGGTGACCGGGCCGACCGGCTCGGGCAAGTCCACCACCCTGGCGGCGATGGTCAATTACATCAACGAAAAAGAGTACGGCCACATTCTTACTGTGGAAGACCCGATCGAATTCGTCCACGAGAGCAAAAAGTGCCTGATCAACCAGCGCGAGGTCGGGCCGCATACCCTGTCCTTCAATAACGCTCTGCGCTCCGCCCTGCGTGAAGATCCGGATGTGATCCTGGTGGGCGAGATGCGCGATCTGGAAACCATCCGGCTTGCGCTGACCGCCGCGGAAACCGGCCACCTGGTGTTCGGCACCCTGCACACCAGCTCCGCCGCCAAGACCATCGACCGGATCGTGGACGTGTTCCCGGCCGCCGAAAAAGATATGGTGCGCTCGATGCTGTCGGAATCCCTGCGCGCGGTGATTTCCCAGACCCTGCTCAAGACCAAGGACGGCACCGGACGGGTGGCGGCGCACGAGATCATGATCGGTACGCCCGCGATCCGCAACCTGATCCGCGAGGCCAAGATTGCCCAGATGTACTCGGCGATCCAGACCGGCGGGAATATCGGCATGCAGACGCTGGACCAGAATCTGACCGAACTGGTCAAGCGCAATGTGGTCTCGGTAGCCGAGGCGCGCACCAAGGCCTCAAACAAAGACACCTTCATCGGCTAAGCAGGGAGTTAACGTGGAACGCGATCAAGCAGTCAAATTCATGCACGACCTGTTGCGGTTGATGCTGTCGAAGAAGGCCTCGGACCTGTTCATCACCGTCGACTTCCCGCCTGCCATCAAGGTGGACGGCAAGATGACGCCGGTTTCCAGCCAGAAACTGACGCCGCAGCATACCAAGGAACTCGCGCGCGCGATCATGAACGACAAGCAGTCGGCCGAATTCGAGGCGAGCAAGGAGTGCAACTTCGCCATCAGTCCGGCGGACATCGGGCGCTTCCGCGTCAGCGCTTTTATCCAGCAGGGACGGATCGGCATGGTGCTGCGTACCATCACCACCGAGATTCCCAATTTCGACGACCTGGGGTTGCCTGGCGTGCTCAAGGACGTGGCGATGACCAAGCGCGGCCTGGTGGTTTTCGTCGGCGGCACCGGTTCGGGCAAGTCCACCTCCCTGGCGGCGATGATCGGCTACCGCAACCAGAACAGCTACGGCCACATCATCACCATCGAGGACCCGGTCGAATACGTGCATCCGCACCTCAACTGCATCCTGACCCAGCGCGAAGTGGGTGTGGATACCGAGTCCTGGCAGGCGGCGCTGAAAAACACCCTGCGCCAGGCGCCGGACGTGATCCTGATCGGCGAGATCCGCGACCGCGAAACCATGGAATACGCCATCGCCTTCGCCGAAACCGGCCACCTGTGCATGTCCACCCTGCATGCCAACAGCGCCAACCAGGCGCTCGACCGGATCATCAACTTCTTTCCCGAGGAACGGCGCCAGCAGCTGCTGATGGACCTGTCCCTCAACCTCAAGGCGTTCGTGTCGCAGCGCCTCATCCTCAAGACCGGCGGCAAGGGACGGGTGGCGGCGGTCGAGATCATGCTCAACTCGCCACTGATTGCCGATCTGATTTTCAAGGGCGAGGTCCACGAGATCAAGGAGATCATGGCCAAGTCCAACGAACTCGGCATGATCACTTTCGATCAGGCGTTGTTCAAGCTCTACGAGGCCGATCTGATCAGCTACGAAGATGCGCTCAGAAACGCCGATTCGGTCAACGACCTGCGCCTCAAGATCAAGCTCCATGGCAAGGCCGCCAAGGATGCCAATCTGATGGATGGCCTGGAACATCTGGATATTGTTTAGCTGTGAGCTGTGAGCTGTGAGCGGTCAGCTTTCAGCCTGTTGTGCGGCTTTGCCGCGTGTATTTTAGACCGCTGACCGCCATGGCCAACCTCGCCGGCTTGCTCGAACAACACTGCGCTAATCCGCAAGCCATCCTTTATCGCCAGCATCTCGACGGTGTCTGGCGCGACTTTTCCGCTCATGAGGTGATGGCCCTGGCGGCTCGCTGGCAGCAGGCCTTCCGTAGCGCGGGTTATGAACCGGGCGACCGCGTGGCGCTGTGCCTGAGGAATGGCGTCGACTGGGTGGCGATCGATCAGGCGGCGCTGGGCCTGGGCCTGGTGGTGGTGCCGCTGTATGCGGACGACAACCCGGAAAACCTGGCCTGGTGCCTGAACGACTCCGGCGCGCACCTGCTGGTGCTGGAAAATTCCCGCCTGCTCGACGCCCTGACCCGGGCGATGCCCGCCCTTCCCGCCATCATCTGCCTGCATGGAGACGCGCCCGCCCCGGCCATCCCCGTTAGCCGCTGGCTGCCCGAAAACGGCGGCTCGTTCGAGGCGTTGGAGCTGGACGAAAACACGCTCGCCACCCT
>JAIOJM010000210.1 GCA_019911785.1 Sulfuricella sp.
CCATCCCGGCGACATCGTGGCGGTGGAGAAGAAGCCCGCCGCCAATGTCGGCGATATCGTCGTCGCCATCGTCGACAACGAATTCACCCTCAAATATCTGGAACGGGAAAAAGGGCAGTTCGTTCTGCGCCCGGCCAACCCGGCTTACCCGATCATCCGCCCGACCGGATCGCTGGAGATTTTCGGCGTGGTGGTCGGGTTGGTCAGGAAGTACAAGTGAGGAGTGAGGAGTGAGGAGAAAAAACGATCCATCGCTACGCAGCTTTTGACTTTGCTCCTCACCCCTCACCCATTACCATGCTTGTTTCCGATTGGCCGCACGCCATTGCCCACGTCGACGCCGACTGTTTCTTCGCTTCCTGCGAGCTGGCGCGCCGTCCCGACCTGAGGAATCGCCCGGTGTGCGTCCTGTCCAGCCAGGATGCCTGCGTGGTGGCCAAGACCTACGACGCCAAGGCGGCCGGGATCAGCACCGGCATGCCGGTGTGGGAGGCGAAGAAGCTGCTCCCCCATGCCGAGTACATCCCCGCCGATTTCGGCTATTACGGCCAGATGTCGGACAAACTGTTCGCCATCCTCGCCCGCTTTTCGCCGGAAATCGAAGTCTATTCCATCGACGAGGGCTTCATCGACCTGCGCGGCCTGCGCAGCCTGTGGCGCAAGGGCTATGGCGAGATTGCCGATGCCATGCGGGAGGCGGTCAGGCGCGAAACCGGCATCACCGTTTCGGTCGGCGTGTCCGTCACCAAAACCCTGGCCAAGATCGCTTCCGAATTCAACAAGCCGGACGGCACGACCATCGTGCCGGGGCGGCGCATCGCCGAATTCCTTGGCCGCGTCAAAGCCAGGGCGATTCCAGGCATCGGCGCCAACCGCGAGGCCCTGCTCGACAAGTTCGGGATCGCCTCCGCCCTGCAATTCATCGAAGCCGACGAAGCGCTGATCCGCAAGCTGATGGGCCGGTCGGGAACCGACCTGCGGCGGGAACTGCGCGGCGAACCGGTGTTTGCGCTGGAACTGGAACCCCGCCTGCCGAAAAGCATCGCCCGCACCGCCTCGCTGGGGGAGATCACCGTCAGCCGGGAAACGCTGGCCGCCCACCTGACCCATCACACCACACGCGTGGCGACGGAACTGGTGACAAAGCGCTACCTGGCGGCGAAACTGGCGGTGTTCCTGCGCCTGAAGTCGTTCGACAGCGCCAGCGTGGAAATCCGGCTCGACTATCCGACCGCCAGTTATTTCGTCCTGTCCAGGGCGGTGCAGGCGGCGCTGGAGCGGCTTTACCAGCCCGGCCAGCTGTACCGCGGCTGCGGCGTAGTCGCGTCGGAGATCCGGTTCGCCGCCAGCGAGACCCCCGATCTGTTCGGCGTCATGGAACAGGATGGACGGCAGGGCTCACTGCTGGAAACGATGGACGCGATCAACGGCAAGTACGGCAGCGGCACCGTGCGGATGTTTGCCAGCCTGCCGTTAAAAAGGCATGAAAAGGCGCGGCTCTTCAACTATCCTTTATTTGAGGCGGATTGATTGGGAGGGTGATTCCAATTTGCACTCAATCCAACAATAAATTGCAAAAATCTTTCACCGCAAAGGACGCAAAGGTCCGCAAAGGGAAAAACAAACCCTCAGACATGCCAGCCTAATTGCCTTTCCTTTGCGTCCCTTTGCGTCCTTTGCGGTTAGTGTTTTTTTGATCGAGAAATGGAGTGACGTGGTCAACGCATACTGGGAACATTTTCCGCACCAGGCCGACATCGGCGTGCGCGGCGTCGGGCCGACGCTGGCGGCAGCCTTCGAGCAGGCGGCGCTGGCGATGACTGCGGTTATGTGCGATCCGGCGCTGGTGGCGCCGACCGAATCCGTGGAAATCGCCTGCGAGGCGCCGGATGACGAACTGCTGCTGGTGGATTGGCTGAACGGCCTGATCCTGGAAATGGCGACCCGCCGCATGCTGTTCAGCCGTTTCGCGGTGACCCTGGATGGACACCGCTTGCGCGCCACCGCCTGGGGCGAGCGGGTGGACGTGACCAGGCATCAGCCGGCAGTGGAAATCAAGGGGGCCACCTACACCGAACTCAAGGTGGGCAAAACCGAAACCGGGCTGTGGTTTGCCCAGTGCGTGGTGGACGTGTGATATGGATCTTTCCCAATTCAAGCAGGTATCGGATTACGAGTGGCGCATCGCCCCGTTCGGCAGGATGCGCGTGCCGGCGGTGATCTACGCCGACAAGGCGCTGCTGCTCGAAATGGACCAGAAGGTTTACGAGCAGATCACCAATGTCGCCATGCTGCCGGGCATTGTCAAGGCCGCCTATGCCATGCCCGACGCGCACTGGGGCTACGGCTTCCCGATCGGCGGGGTGGCTGCCTTCGATCCCGACGAGGGCGGCGTGATCTCCGCCGGCGGGGTGGGCTTCGACATCTCCTGCGGGGTGCGCACCCTGCATACCGGCCTGAAAGCCGCGGACCTCGCGCCGATCAAGCAGAAGCTGGCCGACCGCCTGTTCGCCCGAATCCCGGCGGGGGTGGGCAGCACCGGGCGGCTGCGCCTGGATGGGGCGGAAATGGATGCGATGCTGCGGGGCGGGGCGCAGTGGGCGGTCAAGCGCGGCTACGGCACCGAGGCGGACCTGGAGCGCACCGAGGAACACGGCTGCATGGCCGGTGCCGAGCCGGACAAGGTTTCGGAACACGCCAAACATCGCCAGCGCGACGAGGTCGGCACGCTGGGGTCCGGCAACCATTATCTCGAGTTGCAGGAGATCGTTGAAATCTACGATGCCGAGGCAGCCGAGCGCTTCGGGCTGCGGCCGGGCGAGGTCGTGGTCAGCATCCATTGCGGCTCGCGCGGGCTGGGGCACCAGATCGGCACCGAATTCCTCAAGCAGATGGTGATCGCAGCGCCGGGCTATGGCATCCAGTTGCCCGACCGCGAACTCGCCTGCGCCCCGCTCGATTCCCCGATCGGCCAGGACTACCTTGGCGCCATGCGCGCCGGGGTCAACTGCGCCCTGGCCAACCGCCAGGTCATCACCCATCTCACCCGCGAGGTGTTCGCCGAAATCCTGCCTGATGCCCGCCTGACCCTGATCTACGATGTTTCGCACAACACCTGCAAGCAGGAGCAGCACGTGGTGGAAGGCAAGCCGCGCAGCCTGTTCGTGCACCGCAAGGGGGCGACGCGCGCCTTCGGTCCCGGCCATCCGGCGCTGCCCCAGGATTTGCGCGATGTCGGCCAGCCGGTGCTGATTGGCGGCAGCATGGGCACGGCTTCCTATGTCCTGGTCGGCACCGAACAGGGCATGGAGCGCTCCTTCGGCTCGGCCTGCCATGGCGCCGGCCGCGCCATGAGCCGCCATCAGGCCACCCGGCAGTGGCATGGCAGCGACCTGGTGCGCGAGCTGGCAAGCCAGGGCATCCTGATCCGCAGCCCCTCGCTGCGCGGCGTCGCGGAAGAGGCGCCGGGCGCCTACAAGGACGTGAGCGCGGTGGTGGAGGCGTCCGACCGCGCCGGGCTGGCGCGGAAAGTGGCCAAACTCAAGCCCCTGGCGTGCATCAAGGGATGAATGGGCGCGCCTTCATCGGCACCAGCGGCTGGGACTATCCGGACTGGCAGGACGGCTTCTATGGCGGCATTCCCCATAAGGACTGGCTCGCTTTCTACGCGCGCCATTTCAATGCCGTCGAGGTCAACGCCACCTTCTATCGCCACCAGCGCAAAAGCACCTTCGAGCATTGGCGCGACCAGACTCCGGCGGATTTCGCCTTCGCCATCAAGGGACACCGCTATCTCACCCATGTGAAGCGATTGGCCGAGCCGGAACAGCCCCTGCAGCAAAGTCGCGAGGCAGCCGCCGGCTTGGGCGGGAAGCTGGTCGTGGTGCTGTGGCAGACGCCGCGCAGCCTGCACAAGGACATGGCGAGGTTGCAGAACTTCGCCCATGCCCTCGCGGCATGGCCGGAAGTGCGCCACGTCCTGGAGTTTCGCCACGCTTCCTGGTTCGATGACGAGGTCGCCGTCTGCCTGTGCACCCACCGGATCGCCAACTGCTGGTCCGATGCCGCCGACTGGCCTTCATGGAATGAGGTCACCACCGATCTGGTTTACCTCCGCCTGCATGGCCATGCCCGTACTTATGCCTCCGCCTACGACGAGGGCGAGCTCGGGGCCTGGGCCGGACGGGTGAGGGATGTGCAGGCGCAGGGGCGCGACGCCCATGTCTATTTCGACAACACCGCGGCCGGGGCGGCGCTGCACAATGCGCTGCGGCTGAAGGAACTGCTGGGTTGAACAAGAAACGGCAGCGCTTTATGTCACAGAGAAGGCGCGCTATTCTTTCCCGTATTCCAGCGGCCATCTGGCCATCAGGTAATCAAGGATGTCCCGGTCGAAATCCTTTGACCCGTATGTCCAAATGACATCACTTTTATCCAGCTTGTTCAGCTTCCTGCTCTTGATATTGGCGGCCAGCACCGGCAGATCCTGGTGGTGATAGGCTTCCACCTCCCCTTCGATCCCTTCGTCGCCGTCGAAAAACAGCCATTCAGCGCCGAATTCGCCCTGTTGCCGCTCCAGTTCGTGGCACATGTCCTCTTCAACCGGAAGAGGCGGATCGATCCGTTCCGGTTTTCCGGCGGAGTAGTCGAATTTCCACCCGCCATACAGATCGGCCCCTTCGGTCGCAAAAAAGGAGGTCATCCGGGTCGAGAAGAAGTTTTCCAGCTTGAAAAAGGCCGAGGGGTAATCCCCATCGCTATAGCCGATCCACCAGCCATACACATCCTTGCCCGCTTCGATGCAGACAACGGCACACAACAACCCCGCGCCCCTGGGCGTGTAAGCAAAAAAAGTCTGTGGAGTATTCACTATGGCCAGTCCTATCTGGTTTTTACAAAAGGATAACGCTGCCGCAGATCGCGGGCCAGCAGAGCGACGCCACATTCGTGGCCGACGGTTTCAGCAGCGACGATGTAATCGGCATCCTCGAAGGAAGCCATTAACTGCCGGCCTTCCTTTTCAGCCAAGGCAAAGAGGTGATCGGCGACGCTGCGCTCCACTTCGGGACTGATTACCTGCCCAATGAGCCCACGCCGTTCCAGGCGCACATGAAAAGTCCCTCCTGAAATGCGGCCGACATAGGGGGTGACAGCCTCCTTCAATTGCTCCGCAAGGGTTTCCGGGGTGAAGTGGAAAGTTTTCTCGACGGGAATCGCCCGCCCCAGATCCTTTACCCAGGGCGCACCTTCCGCTCCCGCCTGCCGGATTGCCTCCAGGAAGTTCGTGACATCCTCCACATAACCCAAACACACATCCTTGAACTCGGTCATATGAAATTTCCCCATGGCTCGAAGCTCGTGCAGCAGGCGATATTCACACCCTGAGCCCGGCAAGGAAGTCACAATAATATTCCAGTTCATCAATGGCCCTCTCCCAGCCTGCATTCGCTACCTATCCAACTCCTTCGCCTATAATCTCAGTATAGGCAGGCCGCATTGAAATGCCCCCCCCGGTTTCATCGTTACCACAGGCCGCCTTTCGGAGATGTGCCCCCAGGAGTTGCCATGAAAGCATTGATTGTCAGCGCAGACCATTTCGAGGATTCCGAGCTGCTGTTCCCTTTCTGCCGGCTGAAGGGGGAGGGTTTTGAGGTGGACATCGCATCCATTGGCAACAACGGTGTGACAGCATGAAAAAACTGCGGCTTGCCATCATCGGCCTGGGGAATCTGGGGCGCAAATGCGCCGAGGCTATTCTTGCCGACCCGTCCACGGTGCTGGCAGGGATCGTGCGGCGCAGCGGCAGTTCCCCCGCTCCCTGGCTGAAAGCGCCTGCCGTTACCCATATCAGCGAGCTGAAGGAAGTTGATGCCGCGCTGATCTGCGTTCCTCCCGATGCGGTAATGGGGATAGCGAAAGACCTTCTGCAAGGCGGCATTCCCGTGGTGGAATGCGCACGCCTCCACGGCGAGGCCTTTCTCATGCATAAATCAGAAATACATCGGGCCGCGCTGTTTCACCGAGTACCGGCAGTCGTTGGAGCGGGATGCGATCCGGGCGCTCTGTCCCTGTTCCGCAGCCAGTTCGCGTTGCTGGTTCCCCACGGGCATACGGAAACCAGCCTGCATACCGGGCCTAGCCTGCACCATACACTGGCAGCGGAGGGGATCAAGGGGGTCAGGAAAGCGCTGGCGACAGAGCTCAAGTCCGTGGAAGGGGCAATCCAACGCTATGTTTATGTTGAATTGGAACCGTCGGCAGATGCAGCCGAAGTGGAGTACGCCATCATCCGTGATCCCCTGTTCCTCGATGAACAGACGCTGGTATTCCCCGTGCCCAGTATCGCCGCGCTGGAAGAAACAAACCGTGGCGTGTTGCTGGAGCGCCGCGCCGCAGCGAGGGAAGCCAGCCATGCCTCATTTTTGCTGGAGGCGCGCTTCGACGAGGCGGGGCTTGCGGCGCGAATGATGCTTGCCGCCGCGCAGTCATTACCCGCTTTACAGGCAGGCGCCTATTCCCTGCTCGACCTGCCGCCGGGTGCGCTGTGGGGCGAACAGCGCACTGCCGCGGAAAAGGAGTGGCTGTAAATTGCCAATTTTTTGTGTCACTAAAGGAGAGCAAAATGAAAACCCGATTCGCAGGTTTCCAACCCATCCGGCCTGACCGACTGATTTGGGGACAGGAATATCGGCACGATACCTACAAAGCCAAGCACAAACTGCCGGAGCCCACGGTTTGCCCGCAATGCGGCGCGGTGTTCCACGAGGGGCGCTGGCAATGGGCTGCCAAGCCAGCTCAGGCCCACGAGGAGCTGTGCCCGGCCTGCCACCGCATCCATGACGAATTCCCGGCCGGTTTTGTGACCGTGGGCGGTTCCTTTTTCAAGGAACACCGCGAGGAATTGTTGCACCTGGTAAAGAACGAGGAGGCAAGAGCCAAGGCGGAGCATCCCCTGGAACGGATCATCAAGATCGAGGAGCAGGATGACGGCATCCTGATCACCACGACCGACATCCATCTCGCCCGCGGCATCGGCGAAGCCCTGCATCATGCCTACAAGGGCGAACTGGAATTTCACTACAACGAGCAGGAGAACCTGCTACGCGTGGTGTGGGAGCGATAGATATCCGTTTCCTGACTTCAAATGTTCTATATTGAAATTGATTCCCATGTTTGCTTTGTCGCAGTCCGACATTAACTAATCGAGAGGAAACACCATGCCTATCGGTGAATTTTGCAACCGTGAAGTCGTGTTCGCCACAAGAGAAACGAGCATCCCGGAAGCGGCGCAACTCATGCGCCAGCATCATGTAGGCGATCTGGTCGTTGTGGACGAGACCGATGGCAAGCGAGTGCCGGTCGGCATGGTCACCGATCGCGATATGGTTGTCGAGATCATTGCCAAATCCCTGGACTTCAATGAGTTCAGCGTGGGTGACATCATGAGCCCGCAATTGTTCAGCGTGCAGGACAATGAAGGTGTGTTCGAAACGATTCGGCTCATGCGCGCCAAGGGAATCCGCCGTATCCCGGTTGTCAATCAGGAAGGAGGGCTTGAAGGCATTGTGTCGGCAGACGACATACTGGACCTGCTGGCTGAGGAGATGGCAGAACTGGCCAAGGTCGCTCCGCGCGAACAGGAACGTGAAGCTCAAACCAGGATTTAATCAAGGAGGTATTAACATGCAACGCCCACCCCAAATTGTTTTTCGTAACATGCCCCCCTCCGATGCGGTGGAAACACACATCAGGGAGAAGATGGAAAAGCTGGAGTCGTTCTATTCCCACATCATCGGCTGCAAGGCCACGGTGGAAATTGCAGGAAAACACAAGCACCAGGGCAATCTCTTCAACGTACGACTGGATATCACCGTGCCCGGCAGCGAACTGGCGGTCAATCGTGACATGCATGAAGACCTCTATGTGGCACTGCGGGATGCATTCGATGCAGCAAAGCGCCAGTTGGAAGATTATGGGCGGCGCCAGCGAGGCGATACCAAGATCCATGAAGGCGAACTGCATGGACATGTGGCCAGAATATTCCAGGATGGTTTCGGCTTCATCGAGACACCGGACGGCCGGGAATTTTATTTCAATCGCGACAACGTGGTACACCCCGATTTTGACAAGCTGGAAGTCGGCAGCGAAGTGCAGTTCCTCGAGGAAGCGGCTGGTGAGGGATTGCAGGCGAAGCGGGTCAGCGTCGGTAAGCACCATTACCCCGGATAGGGATGCTTACGGCTATTTCGCCAAATTAGCAATGCTGACCCAGATCAACTTTTAGCGCGCACTTATGGTAAAATTTTTCAATTCCCAGACCAATGAATGCGGAGCTTGAGGAACATAGCCGCCTCATAAAGCACGCCACCTTAATATAACAAATACACTTTGGAGCGTACTTATAAAGATGGGTCAACATGAAGAAGAGCGTTTTCTGGATGAAGAATTTTCTGAGCAGGCCGGGGAACTGGCTGAGTCGTTGCCCGAACTGGCAGCGCACATCGACGAGTTTCAGGCTGATGTCACGCTCACCTATCTCAATGAGATTGGCAAAAACGCCCTGCTGACAGCGAAAGAGGAGCGGGAGCTTGCCACCCGCGTCAGGGAGGGCGACTTCAATGCCCGCCAGCGCATGATCGAATGCAACCTCCGACTGGTAGTTAGCATCGCCAAGCATTACATCAATCGCGGCGTGACGCTGCTCGATCTGATCTCGGAAGGCAACCTGGGACTCATCCACGCCCTGGAAAAATTCGAACCGGAGCGCGGATTCCGGTTCTCCACCTACGCGACCTGGTGGATACGGCAGAATATCGAACGCGCCATCATGAACCAGTCACGCACCATCCGAATTCCGGTGCATGTGATCAGGGAAATGAACTCCTGCTTGCAGGCGTTCCGCCACCTTGAAGCCCATAAGGGTGCCGAGCCCAGCGCCGATGATGTGGCGCATCTCTTGGGCAAGCCGGTGGGCTGTGTGCGCTATGCGCTGAACCTGAATCAGCGCATGGCCTCCCTGGATACGCCGTTGGGTATCGATCCGGAGCTCACTATGGGGGATGCGATTCCCGATGAGAATATCCAGTTGCCTGAAGAAAAATGCCAGTGCGCACAAATTGAAGCGTTCGTGCGGCTGTGGCTGGATGGATTAGGCGACAAGCAGCGTTGCGTGATTGAGCGGCGTTTCGGCTTGAACGGCCATGAAGTCCACACCCTGGAAAAGGTGGCCGATACGCTCGATATTACCCGGGAACGGGTGCGCCAGATTCAGGTGGAGGCACTGGAATCCCTGCATCGCACTCTCAAAAGCAAAGGGCTTTCGAGGGACGTATTCTTCTGAATTTT
>JAIOJM010000211.1 GCA_019911785.1 Sulfuricella sp.
CAAGGCGCTTGCCACATCACCGGCCATATAGCCGCCCATGCCATCAGCCAGCGCCATCAGACCGATCTCGCTGTCGGTGGCAATGCTGTCTTCATTGAATTTGCGCACTACGCCGGTATCCGTGGCGCTGGCGAATTCAACCCTGCTTTGTGCTGTCATGCGTTCAGCTCCCCCTGAAAACCAGCCGTCCCTGGTCGCGCCATCATAGCAATAATGATTGAGAACGTTAACCACATTGATATTCTTTAATTTTTACAGCCCGCGTGCCAAGTGGGCAAGGACCGCTTCCCATGGTGAATTCGGCTTGACACGGAACGGCTAAAAATCTACTGTTACGGGTCTATGACAGGCGTCTCTTCACCATAAATTCAGCATCGGTTATTCATGGAAATCGAAAAACTGGGCCGTTACGAAATCCTGTCCGAGTTAGGGCAAGGCGCCATGGGCGTAGTCTACAAAGCAGTCGATCCGCTCATAGACCGCACCGTCGCCATCAAGACCATCAATCTCAACCTGTCCAAAGACGAGCTCGCAGATTTCGAGGAGCGCTTCAACCGCGAAGCCAAATCCGCCGGTCGCCTGAACCATCCCAACATCGTCACGATCTACGATGTAGGCAGAGCCGATCACGTCGCCTTCATGGCAATGGAATATCTGGAAGGCCGCGAACTGAAGGAGATCATCGCTTCCGGCGAGGCACTGCAACCGGACAGGGTCGCCGAGATCATCGCCCAGGTCGCCGATGCCCTGGCATTCGCCCACGACCACGGCATTGTCCACCGCGACATAAAACCCGCCAACATCATGGTACTGCGCAATGGCAGCGTGAAAATCACCGACTTCGGCATCGCCAAAACGTCGTCCGGGTCCCGAACCCAAATCGGCATCATCCTCGGCTCGCCCAAGTACATGTCTCCGGAGCAGGTGGCCGGCAAACCCGTGGACGGCCGCTCCGACATTTTTTCCCTGGGGGCGGTGCTATACGAATTACTCACCGGCAAACCCGCTTTTGGGAGTGAGGGCGGCACCCTGACCACCATCATGTACCAGGTGCTGAACGAAATGCCGGCGTCGCCGTCAGGCGTCAATCCTGCCGTTCCCGCGGCGTTCGATGATATTGTCGCCAGGGCGCTGGCCAAGGCGCCGGAAGAGCGCTATCAATCCGCACGGGAAATGGCCAATGACCTCATAAATTTCAAGAATCTGACCGCCACTTCACCCTTGGCTTCTGCCGGAAAAATATCCGCCGCAAAGACAGTAAACGACGGGGATGCCACTGTTGTATTGAATGCAAGTCAAATTCCGGCAGCTTCCCGCTGGAGCAGCGGGAAAAAGCGGGCAGGCCTTGTAGTCGCTGCAATTTTTGTCGCAGCCACCGTACTATTCGTCACGTCCAGTCCCGAGTCCGCAGTGACGGCAGTCGATGATAAAAAACCGACTCTGCCCCAGACCCCCTTGGCGGACGCCGTAAAACCGCTCCCCCCTGCGGCAACCGAAAGCAAAGTGCCCGCTGGGCAGCGCCGTCTTGCCGCCCCCGCCCCGGCCACCCTCGGTTTCGCGGTACTCCCCTGGGGTGAAATTTTCATCGACGGCAAAAGTCAGGGAGCCTCGCCGCCGCTCAGGGAGATCAGGCTGTCCCCCGGCAAACACCAGATCGAGGTCAAGAACACCGACTTCCCTCCCTATCTTCAGACCGTGGAGCTGGAGGCCGGGGCAAGCCAGAAAATCCGGCACAAATTCAAATAATTCAGGGTCATATTAATGATGCGCTTCCGTCTGCTTGTTCTGATATCCGCCCTGTTCCTGCTGCTCGGCGCAGGCTGCTCTTCCGGGCCGGTCAGGGACGTCGGGCTCGACAAGCTCTCGCCACGCAAGGCAGAACAGGAGCTTTCGACCGGGATAAAAAACTACGAAGACGGCAACTACAAAGCTGCGGCAAAGAGCCTGCAAAGCGCGCTGGAATCGGGCTTAACCTTCGACAGCGATACCGTGCGGGCGCATAAATACCTGGCATTCATTCACTGCCTGTCGAACCGTGAGAAGCAATGCCGCGATGAGTTCAGGAAGGCGCTGGAGAAGGATAACAAATTCGACCTGGAGCCGGCGGAGGCGGGACATCCCATCTGGGGTCCGGTATTCCGCGCGGCAAAGGCGGAACGCAGAAAATAGGTTATTCAACTATTTGAGTGGAGCGGAAACACCTTGCCGACCGCTCGCTGGTATTGCAGCCTGCCTTTTCAGAGTGAACTCCAGCTTGATCCCGGCAATTTCGATAATGTCATGGTTTTCCAGCACATGGGGCTGGCCGCTGACGGCAACACCATTCAACAGGGGAGTTTGAGCGCCTTCCAGGTGGGTCAGGGTGTATCCTTCCTGATGACGCGTGATGACCGCCACCTGTATGCCGGGCTTGCCCAGCGTGGTCAGGGTTCGATCCAGATCCATTTCCTTGCCGGCGCCAACCCCGCTTAGAATCTGGAGACCCGCCATCGGCAGATCTCCGGAGGGGGATATCCCGGCCAGTCTGCTGCCAGAATGAGCTTTTACCTGTGAGACAGAGGAAAAGCTCAGAGTCTGGAGCATCATGTCTTCATGGGTTGCCAAAGTGTCGTCGGCGCTCTGGATCAGGTTCTCGATGTGCCGCAGCTTCTCCGAGCGGCGACTGCCATCCTCTTCCGGCTTGAGCTCGAGCGGTTCAAACACATATTTCAGCACATGTTTCGCCACTTTGATTTCGTCACCATCACGCAGCAGGCATTTCTTGATGCTTTTGCCGTTGACCTTGGTACCGTTGGTGCTGTTCAGGTCTTCCAGGAAGGAATCATTACGGATCGTAATGATCATGGCATGACTGCCGCTGACTGCATTGTGAGCCAGCTGCAACTCGTTGTTGGGTTTGCGCCCGATCATGATGCGTTCATGATCGAGCCGCTGCTCCCCAACCAGTTCCCCATCGAAATAGACCAGCAATTTTGACATCTTGTGGCTCCATCCAACCCGCTCACCAAGGTTAGATTAGTGTTTTCCCGGCAGGACTATCATGTCACTTAATTCTAGCCCCTGCAATATGCCACCGCATCCTCGAGTCGATCCACCGCCACCACCTCCATACCGGCAATACGCTGCTTCGGATTGTTGGCCTTGGGGATGACCGCATGGGTGAAACCCAGCTTGGCGGCCTCTTTCAGGCGTTCCTGACCGCGCTGTACCGGGCGGACTTCGCCGGCCAGGCCAACTTCGCCGAACACCACCAGCTTGGCCGGCAGCGGTTTGTTGCGCAGGGATGAAACGATCGCCAGCAGCACCGCCAAATCCGCCGCCGGTTCGGTGATCTTGACTCCGCCCACGGCATTGACGAACACGTCCTGATCGAAGCAGGCGATGCCGGCATGGCGGTGCAGCACGGCCAGCAGCATCGCCAGCCGGTTCTGTTCCAGGCCCACGGACAACCTTCTCGGATTGGGCGCATGCGCCTCGTCCACCAGGGCCTGCACTTCCACCAGCAAGGGCCGCGTGCCTTCCTGCGTCACCATCACGCACGAGCCCGCCACTTCCTGGCCGTGATGCGACAGGAACAGCGCCGAGGGGTTGCTCACCTCGCGCAGCCCCTTCTCTGTCATGGCGAATACGCCCAGCTCATTGACCGCGCCGAAGCGGTTCTTGAAGGCGCGGATCAGGCGAAAACTGGAATTGCTGTCGCCCTCGAAATACAGCACCGTATCGACAATGTGCTCCAGCACGCGCGGCCCGGCCAAAGCGCCTTCCTTGGTCACGTGACCGACCAGGATCACGGTGATGCCGGCCTGCTTGGCCAGGCGTGTCAGCTGCGCCGCACACTCACGCACCTGCGCCACGCTGCCGGGAGCGGATTGCAGCGCCTCGGAATAAACGGTCTGGATCGAATCGATCACCGCCACATCGGGCTTCTGCGCCAGCAAGGTGGCGCTGATCTTTTCCAGCTGAATTTCCGCCAGCAGCTGCACCGGCCCGGCATCAAGCGCCAGCCTCCTGGCGCGAAGCGCAATCTGCTGCGCCGATTCCTCGCCGCTGACGTACAGCACCTTGTTGCTCGCACCGAGATGACACAGGGCCTGCAGCAACAGGGTGGACTTGCCGATCCCCGGATCGCCGCCGATCAGCACCACCCCGCCCGGCACCAGACCGCCGCCGAGCACGCGGTCGAATTCGGCGATGCCGGTGGTCTGGCGCGGCGTTTCCAGCGCTTCCACGTCGGACAGGCGCTGCAGCTGGCTGGGCTGGGCCAGCGCGCTGTAGCGGTTGGCGGACGGCGCAGCCTCGGCAATGGTTTCCACCAGCGTGTTCCACGCCATGCAGTGCGGGCACTGCCCCTGCCACTTGGGCACCTGTCCGCCGCATTCGGTGCAAGTGTAAACGGATTTCGATTTAGCCATAGGTTTCCGTGACCGGCACCCGCGGCGCCAGCGCGCACAGCAATTCGTAGCTGATGGTGCCCGCCGCCGCCGCCACATCCTCCACCGGCAAACCCTTGCCCCACAAGGTCACGGGGCTGCCGATGCCGGCGCCGGGAATGCCGGTGAGATCGACGCACAGCATATCCATCGACACCCGACCGAGGGTGCGGCTACGCACACCGTTGACGAGTATTGGCGTGCCGGTCGGAGCATGGCGCGGGTAGCCGTCGGCATAGCCGCAGGCGACGATACCGACACGGGCAAGATGCTCTGCACGAAAAGCCGCGCCGTAACCGACCGCCTCCCCTGCCTGTAGTTCCTGCACCCCGATAATGGCGCTTGTCAGCGTCATCGCCGGCCTGAGATCAAGGCTTGCCGCGCTCGCATCGGCAAAGGGCGACGAACCGTAAAGCATGATGCCGGGCCTCACCCAGTCGCCGTGGGTTTCCGGATAGCGCAGGATGGCAGCGGAATTGGCCAGGCTGCGCGGCGCATCCAGGCCCGCAGCAAGGCTGTCGAAACAGGCAAGCTGGGCTGCGATGCCCTGCGCCTCGTCGGCACAGGCAAAATGGGTCATCAGCGTGATCCTGCCCACAGCGCGCGCGGCCTGGAGGCGTTGCAGCGCGGCGACTAAGGCTTCGGGCCTGAAGCCGAGCCGGTTCATGCCGCTGTTGAGCTTGAGAAACACCTCGATCTTGACCGGCAGTCCGGCCATTTCGAGCATCTCGATCTGTTCCGGGCAATGGATGACGCTGGCCAGACGGTATTCCGCCAAGATCGGCAGCTCGTCCGCGCCGAAAAAACCTTCCAGCAGCAGGATGGCCTGGTTGAAACCGGCCTCGCGCAGTGCCACGGCTTCATCCACATTGAGCACGGCGTAACCATCGGCGGTTTCAAGCGCACGGGCCACCCGCAAAAGGCCGTGGCCGTAGCCGTTGGCCTTGATTACGGCCATGGTTCGGGATTGCGGCGCGTGGCCGCGAGCCACGCCGAGGTTGTGCTGGAGTGCAGAGAGATCGATTCGGGCCTGGAGCGGGCGCATGAGTCTAGTAGCCGCCCCCATGCGCATAATTCTCGAACCGGGTATATTCGCCGAGGAAGGTCATGCGCACCGTGCCGATCGGCCCGTTACGCTGCTTGCCAATGATGATCTCGGCGATGCCCTTGTCCTGGGTGTCGGAGTTGTAGACTTCGTCGCGGTAGATGAACAGGATCAGGTCGGCGTCCTGCTCGATGGCGCCGGATTCGCGCAGGTCCGACATCACCGGGCGCTTGTTGGGACGGTTTTCCAGGCTGCGGTTGAGCTGGGAAAGCGCGACTACCGGCACGTCCAGCTCCTTGGCCAGCGACTTGAGGCCGCGTGAAATTTCGGAAATTTCGGTGGCGCGATTTTCGCTGCCCCCGCCCTTGCCGCTTCCGCTCATCAGTTGCAGGTAATCAACCACGATCAATCCCAGCTTGCCGCACTGGCGATGCAGGCGGCGAGCCCGCGCGCGCAGGTCGAGCGAGGTCAGCGCGGCGCTTTCATCAATGTAGATGGGCGCGTCGTTGAGCTTGCCCACCGCATAAGTGAGTTTCTGCCAGTCCTCGTCCAGAAGGCGGCCAGTGCGTATCCGGTGCTGGTCGAGGCGACCGATCGAGCCGATCATCCGGGTCACCAACTGCGACCCGCCCATTTCCATGCTGAAGACCGCTACCGGCAGGCCGGTCTGCATCGCGACGTTTTCCGCAATATTCAGGGAAAACGCGGTCTTGCCCATACTCGGTCGGCCTGCGACGATAATCAGGTCGCCCCCCTGAAAGCCGGATGTTTTCTCGTCCAGGTCGGTGAAACCGGTCGGGATGCCGGTGACGTCGCTTGCATTATCGCGCTGGAACAGCATGTCGATGCGCTCCACCACTTGGGTCAGCAGCGGCTGGATCTCGACGAACCCCTGTTTGCCGCGCGACCCCGCCTCGGCAATCTCGAACACTTTCGCCTCGGCCTCATCGAGCAGTTGCGCCATCGAGCGACCGGAGGGATTAAGCGCATCCTCGGCAATGCCGCTGCCGACTTCGACCAGTTTGCGCAATACCGCACGCTCTCGAACAATCTCTGCATAGCGGCGGATATTGGCGGCGCTCGGCGTGTTCTGCGCCAGTGCGCCCAGATAGGCCAGTCCGCCAGCATCGACCAGTTTGGCGCTATTCTCCAGCGATTCCGCGATGGTGATCACATCCGCCGGCTTGCCGTGTTCCACCAGCTTGCTGATATGGCGGTAAATCAGGCGGTGGTCATGACGATAAAAATCCCCTTCGGTGACCAGGTCGGCAATCTTTTCCCAGGCGCTGTTATCGAGCAACAGGCCGCCCAGTACGGACTGCTCTGCCTCAACCGAATGGGGCGGTAATTTCAGATTGTCAAGCTGTTGATCATTCATGGGAATTTATATCTGAGGAACCTGATGACAGGAAATAAAATCAAGTTGAAAGTATACCCAATTGATCTCAAAACCGACACAAAGAAAAAGGGGCTGCAAGCAGCCCCTTTTTGCCGGAACAACCTGAACCTCAGCTTTCGCCAAGCACGGAAACCGTGATGTTGGCAACCGCATCGTGATGCAGCGCAACAACAATCGGGTAATCACCGATCTGCTTGAGGTGACCGGTAGGCATGCGGATGTCCGCCTTGGCAACCTCGAAACCCATGGCCTTCAGGGCTTCGGCAATGTCGGTGTTGGTGACGGAACCGAACAGCCTGCCATCCACACCGGCCTTCTGGGAAATCTTGACCACCTGACCTTCCAGCTTCTCGGCACGGGACTGGGCATCGGCAAGAATTGCGGCTTGCTGTTTTTCCAGTTCGGCGCGACGCACCTCGAACTCGGCCTTGTTTTTTTCCGTGGCACGCTTGGCCTTGCCTTGCGGGATCAGGAAATTGCGGCCATAGCCGTCCTTGACTTTGACGATGTCGCCCAGTTGACCGAGGTTGACAACCTTTTCCAATAAAATCAATTGCATCTGGTGTCTCCTTAGTGCTGGTCAGTGTAGGGAATCAGGGCCAGGAAGCGGGCGCGCTTGATTGCCGTGCCCAGCTGGCGCTGGTAGCGGGTTTTCGTACCGGTGATGCGGCACGGGATGATCTTGCCATTTTCCGCGATGAAATCCTTCAGGATTTCGGTATCCTTGTAATCGACTTCCTTGATACCTTCAGCGGTGAATTTGCAAAACTTGCGACGCTTGAACATGCCGCCACGGCTGCTCGGCCGGGTCGGTTTTTTCGTGGTAGGACGTGCCATTTTTAACCTCTCTCAATCAATTCTATTCTATTCAAGTGCAACACCAGTTGCTGACTGTGCTGGCTCTTGCGTGCCAGAAAACCCGCTGCCTTGATGCTGTCGCCGGCTTTCCAGCCAGCAACGACCTGGGCGGGATCGCCCATCGCGATCGCGGGTATTTCACATTCAACTTTGCGCCTGAACCCCGCCTCGATCTGCTCGGAAACATGACCTATTCTGAAGGCCATCAGGGGCAAACCGGCGGGGGTATAACGCAAGGCATCCATCTCGGCGATACGGCCAGTCAGGACAACCTGGTTGCAATCCACTTAGGCTGCAGCTTCCTGGGCGGCGGGCGCCTCGGCCGGGGTTTCCACGGCTACAGGAGCCACAGGAGCTTCCGTGAAACGGGCCCGGTCTTCCCTCATCATCGGCGAAGGCGTGGTTACGGCCTCTTTCACTTTGATGGTCAGGTGGCGCAGGACCGCATCGTTGAACTTGAAAGCATGATCGAGCTCGTCCAGGGTTTCCTGGTCACACTCGATGTTCATCAGCACGTAGTGCGCCTTGTGCATTTTCTGGATCGGGTAGGCCATCTGGCGGCGTCCCCAGTCTTCGAGACGATGAATCTGGCCGCTCTTGGAGGTGATCAGGGTGCGGTAGCGTTCGATCATGGCGGGCACCTGCTCGCTCTGATCGGGGTGAACGATGAAAACAATTTCGTAATGTCGCATGAATACTCCTTACGGGTTAAAGCCTCCCGCCATGCGGGACGGTGAGGCAAGGTGAAAAGCCGGCTAGTTTAATGAAAATCGGCTGAAAAATCAAATACGATTACGCTGGCGGCTATGCCAGCAATTCACAGCCTGCCAGCTTTGCGGCATTTTCGTCGAAAGTGAGCATCGTCGCGCAACCCATGCGCTGATATCGTGCAACCATCAGACAGTCCGCAAAATCGGCACTGCTGTCCTCAAAGAGATACAACGCCTGTTCCAGCGTTTCTTCCCCTTCGATCAGCACATCGCCAGCTTCCAGCAGCATCTTGAAGATACGCACGACAACTTCCTTGTCGAAACGGTACCGGCTACGCAGAACCCATTCCGTTTCCAGAATAGTGAGCAAACTAACGGCCAAAGGCTCATTAGCCGCCATGGCGCGACCGATAGCCGCCCTTGCCGCTTCAGCCTGCTGCCGGTCGTCGCGAACGATGAAGCGTACAAGAACATTGGTATCGATACCTACCATTATTTCCGCCAGGCATTCATATCCTCGATCGAGACAGTTACTCCGTCCGGCGGAACAAGCAAGCCTTGCAGTTCGGTGATGCTCCGTTTTTTGGCCCGCATGATAACCGTGCCGTCCGCCATCATGATGAAATTGATTTGATCTTTAGGGCGTAAGCCCAGTCCATCCCGAATGTCTTTCGGAATCGTGGTCTGGCCCTTGGTGGTCATGGTTGCAAGTGACATGGCAATCTCCTTTTCCTTACCAAATCAATTATAGTAAGATTTCTGGACTCAAGCAACCCCTCATTATTTCGAAGCGGCCCTTTGCCGCCGCGTCTCATATAGGCAAATACCGCTGGCGACAGAAACGTTCAGGCTTTCCACGCTGCCGAACATCGGGATGCGCACCAGCTGGTCGCAGGTTTCGCGGGTGAGGCGGCGCAGGCCTTCGCCCTCGGCGCCAAGAACCCAGGCGATCGGGCCGTCGAGCTTGGCGGAAAACAGGTCGCTTTGCGCCTCACCCGCCGCGCCGACCACCCAGACGCCCGCCTCCTTGATCTCGCGCAAACTGCGCGCGAGGTTGGTGACGGTGACCAGGGGAACGGTTTCTGCCGCGCCGCTGGCGACCTTGCGCACCGTGGCATTGAGTCCGGCGGCGCGGTCTTTCGGCACGACTACGGCATGAGCGCCCATCGCGTCCGCCACGCGCAGGCAGGCACCCAGGTTGTGGGGGTCCTGCACGCCGTCCAGCACCAGCAATAACGCGGGTTCGCTCAAGCCATCCAGTATGTCGAACACGTCATGGTACTGCTGTACCGCTTCGACTTTGGCCACCACACCCTGGTGCTTGTCGTTGCCGACCATGCCGTCAAGGCGATGACGTTCCGTGAAAATGATGCGCACACCCTGCTCTTCGGCCAGTTGCAGCAGCTCGCGCGAACGCGGGTCTTGCCGCTCCCGGTGCAGATAGATTTCGGTGACGCCCTTCGGGTTTTGCCGAATCCGGCTGACCACGGCATGAAAGCCGTAAATAAAGCTGTCAGCCATCAGCCCCGGGCTTTCCGT
>JAIOJM010000001.1 GCA_019911785.1 Sulfuricella sp.
CCCTGGGCGTGGTCGGTCAACCAGTCGACGATTTTGCCCTTGCCTTCATCCCCCCACTGGGTGCCGATTACTACTACATTCTTTGCCATACCGATTCTATCCTTCAACGAATTTTTATTTAAACTTTGACTACGGCCCAGCCACCATCGCCCTGCACCAGAACGCGGTCGTAATTCAGCTCTTCCCTGTTCATCTCGTGCCCAGGCAAATCCACCACCACCACTTCGCCCTGAACGCGCAAAAGGGTGATTTTATCCTGTAACGCGGGGTCCTGAACATAGGGCGCAAGAATCACCTTCGGCAACGCCGGCGTCGGCTGCGCACCGAGCACGGCGCGCAAATCCATGCTGAAGCCGGTAGCCGGCCGGGAGCGGCCGAAGGTCTTGCCCACTTTGTCGTAGCGTCCGCCCAGAGCGACTGCGTTGGCCCAGCCTGAAGCATAGGCGGCGAACACCACCCCGCTGTGATAGTGGTAGCCACGCAGCTCGGCCAGGTCGAAACAGAGATGGTGGACACCATCCTGTACCTGGCTACCGATGGTACGAAGATCGTCCAGCGCCTTGCCGATTTCCGGGTAACCGGGCAGATGCCGCTGCGCGGCTTCCAGCGTCTCAACGCCGCCATACAGCCGGGGCAGCAATCGCAGCGCCTCCCTGGAAACCTCATCCAGGGAAGCGGTCAGCTCGGCGAGTCCGGGAACGTCCTTGCCCTGCATGGCCTGAAACAATTCCATCTCCAGCTCCGGGGAAACCGCTGCGCGCTCGACCAGGCTGTGAAAAATCGCCACATGACCGAGATCGAGCTGTACCGGTCCGACCCCGGCAAGCTGCAGCGCCTTGATCATCAGCAACTGGATTTCCACATCGCTTTCGATGCCGCCGTGGCCGAACAACTCGGCGCCGATCTGCAACGGTTCGCGGGTCTGCATCTGGCCATCGGGCAGTGCGTGCAGGACACTGCCGGCATAACACAGCCTGACCACACCCTGGCGATTCAACAGGTGAGCATCGATCCGCGCCGTCTGCGGCGTGATATCGGCGCGCAGCCCCATCAGATGGCCGGAAAGCTGGTCCACCACCTTGAAGGTCTTGAGATCCATGTCGCTACCCGTGCCGGAAAGCAGGGAAGGCAGATATTCCAGCAACGGCGGTACCACCAGCTGGTAGCCACAGGCATGGAACCAGTCGAGCAACTGCCGCCGCACCCGTTCAAAACGCAGCGCCTGGGCCGGCAGCATGTCCTCGATATATTCGGGAAGTAACCAGTTATGCATGGATTCAGTTCATCAGATACAGCAGCAGCAAGCCGCCCAACATCGAAGTCAGCCCGACGAAGCGCAACTGCCCGTCGGACATTTCAGTCATTTTGCGAAAAGTTTCACGCCACAGGGCTGGCGCCAGAAAAGGCAAAACCCCTTCCAGCACGAGCATCAGCGCCAAGGCGGCAAGCAGGCTGGTTTTCACGGATTATGCCGGATCGGGCGCTTTATTTGCCTGGAGATTTCAAGTACTTAAAGAACTCCGAACTGGGGTCCAGCACCATCACGTCGCTCTTGTTCTTGAAAGTCTGCCGGTAAGCTTCCATGCTTCGGTAGAAAGCGTAGAACTCGGGATTACGGCCGAAGGCTTCGGCATAGATCGCAGCCGCCTTGGCATCCCCTTCGCCCTTGGTGCGCTGTGCATCGCGGTAGGCCTCGGCGAGAATAATCTCGCGCTGACGGTCGGCATCAGCACGGATTTTCTCCGCCTCGCCGGCACCGGTGGATCGCAGTTCGTTGGCTACCCGCTTGCGTTCGGCCTCCATGCGCTGGTACACCGACTCGCTCACTTCCTGTGGCAGATCCACCCGTTTCACCCGCACATCCAGCACCTGCACGCCTATCGTACGGGCATCGGCATCGGCCTTCTGACGCAAGATTTCCATGATCTGGTCGCGCTGCCCGGAAACCACATCATGCACGGTACGCTTGCCGAACTCGGCACGCAGACCATCATTGATGGTCTGCGACAGACGCAGGTGGGCACGCGTCTCGTCACCGCCGACGCTGACGTAGTACTGCTTGACGTCAACGACACGCCACTTGACAAAAGAATCCACCAGCACGTTCTTCTTTTCCGAAGTAATGAAGCGCTCCGGCTCGGCCGAGGTCAGGGTGAGCACGCGGGTATCGTAAAAACGCACGTTTTGCAGCAGCGGCACCTTGAAGTACAGACCCGGCTGTTTTTTAACGTCGATAATCTCGCCCAACTGGAAAACAATCGCATTCTGGCGCTGATCGACGGTGAACATGGTCAGGCTGAGCAGAATAAAGACTGCGATCAGTCCGGTCATGATGGCATTAAGATGTTTCATGGACGCACCTCCCGTTCACGGCTGCGGAAGGCTTCGCGCGAGCGCGTCGTGCTTTCAGTTGCAGGCGCGGCGGCCTCTGGTGCCTTGGCCGGCGGCGCATCCGCCAATCCGGGCCCGGCTCCTGTGCTCTGGATCAGCTTGTCCAGCGGCAAGTAGAGCAGACTGTTGCCGCCCTTCTGGTCCACCAGCACCTTGCTGGAATTGCTCATCATCTGCTGGACCGTGTCCAGGTACATGCGGTCGCGCGTCACTTTCGGCGCCTTGCTGTACTCCACCAGGATCTGCTTGAAGCGGCTGGCGTCACCCTCGGCGTTGGCAATCACGCGTTGCTTGTAGCCAAGCGACTCCTCCACCAGGCGCGAAGCGGCGCCGCGAGCTCGTGGAATCACATCGTTGGCGTAAGCCTGGCCTTCGTTCTTGGCGCGCTCCTTGTCCTGCCCCGCCTTCACCGCGTCGTCGAATGCCGCCTGCACCTGTTCCGGCGGCTGGGCGTTCTGCATGGTCACCTTGCTGATGCTGATACCGGTCTTGTAGCGATCCAGAATCTCCTGCATCAGCTTGGCGGCACGAGCCGCGATTTCGGCGCGCCCCTCATACAATACAAAATCCATTTTGCTCTTGCCCACAATTTCACGAATTGCCGTTTCCGCGGCCTGGTGCACCGCTTCATCGGGATGGCGGTTGTTGAACAGGTAATCTTCCGGGCTTTTCAGGATGTACTGCACGGCGAACTGGATGTCGATGATGTTCTCGTCGTCGGTCAGCATCAGCGACTCCTTCAGCATCTTGGTCTTGACGTTGGCGCGGTAGCCCACTTCGACTGTGCGCACCTGCTCCAGATTCACCACTTCGGCGCTTTCAACCGGATAGGGCAGATGCCAGCGCGGACCCGGTTGCGTGGCCTCGACAAACTTTCCAAAGCGCAATACCACGCCACGTTCGCCAGCATTGACGATGTAAAATCCGCTGCCCAGCCAGATCAGTATCACCAGCATCGGAATAAGCCCCAGCCCGGCCGCCATCTTGCCGCCCGACATGGGGCTCCCGCCGGCTGGACCACCGCTACCGCCCTTGCCACCGAACAGCGTATTCAGCTTCTGGTTGAAGCGGCGCCACAATTCATCGAGGTCAGGTGGCCCGCCGCTGTTTTTCTTGCCCCAATCGGGATCATTCCATGCCATGTTATTTTTTTCCAAAAAACAAACTGATTCGTAAGGTCAAATTCCGGCGCCTGCGGCGGCCTGAGCCACTGCCCGCACTGCTTCAGCCTGGTGCTGGCGACTGTATTCCGCCAGCGCTTCTTTCAACAGATCAAAGCCCTCGCCAGTGCGCGCACTGACCCAAATGCGGCCAATTCTACCATACTCATCCCGCTCAAGACCGGGCGCCAGCCCGTTGACATCGATTTTATTCAGCACCATCAGCTGAGGGATGTGATCGGCGCCGATCTCCGCCAGAACCTTGTTCACCTCCTCGATTTGCTGGTCGCGGCTGGGGCTGGAAGCATCCACCACATGCAGCAGCAGATCGGCAGCCACCGCCTCTTCCAGGGTGGCACGAAAAGCCGCCACCAGGGTATGGGGCAAATGCTTGATGAAGCCGACCGTGTCGGAAAGCACCACGGAGCCGCCCTCGGCAACGAAAAACTTGCGGCTGGTGGTGTCGAGGGTGGCGAACAACTGGTCAGCCACGTAGGCCTTGGCATGAGTGAGGCGATTGAACAAAGTGGATTTGCCGGCGTTGGTGTAGCCGACGATGGACACCGACAGCACGTTGGCGCGAACCCTGGCGCGGCGCTGCACGCTGCGCTGGCGGCCCAGCTTGGCGAGTTTTTCCTTGAGCAGCTTGACCCGCTTGCCGAGCAGGCGGCGGTCTGTTTCGAGCTGAGTCTCGCCCGGCCCGCGCAGGCCGATACCCCCCTTTTGACGTTCAAGATGGGTCCAGCCGCGCACCAATCTGGTAGCCAGATGCTCCAGCTGCGCCAGCTCCACTTGCAGCTTGCCCTCGTGGCTTTGGGCGCGTTGCGCGAAAATATCGAGAATCAGGCTGGTGCGGTCGATCACGCGGCAGTCCAGGCGCCGCTCCAGATTGCGCTGCTGCGCGGGGGAAAGTTCGTGGTTGAAAATCACCAGATTGGCTTCGTTGGCAACCACCGCCTCGGCGATCTCATCCGCCTTGCCGGAACCGGCGAATAGCGCCGCGTCGGGCCTGGAGCGTTTCCCCCGGACGATGCCCAGAATACCGACACCCGCGCTTTCGGTGAGGCGCTGCAGCTCTTCCAGGCTTTCCTCGTAATCCGTGTCGCCAAAATCCAGGCTGACCAATACGGCAGCGTCACCGCTACCCGGGCGTTCTATCATTTAAGAATTCTAATCCTCGGCGGGAGGCTCAAAGGACATGCTCACGGGACGCACCGGCACTACCGTGGAAATCGCGTGTTTGTAGACCATCTGGGTAATGGTGTTTTTCAACAGCACGACGTACTGGTCGAATGACTCGATCTGGCCCTGAAGCTTGATACCGTTTACCAGATAGATGGAAACGGGCACATGCTCTTTACGCAAGGCATTTAAAAACGGGTCTTGTAATAGCTGCCCTTTCGCGCTCATGATTTCTCCAATACGTTGTTATGGTTGATTTTGGATGGCTACTTTACTTGATCTTTCAAAAGGCTGCCAGCAACATCCACTATATATTACTATATGGGAAAATCAGCGCATTTCAAGATGGCAACGCGCTTATATCTCGGGACGGCCAAAATAATCGCCCTGTCCCCAGTCCACCCCCATGTCGCGCAGCATATCTGCCGTTTCACGATCTTCGATACACTCCGCGATAGTGGTGATTCTCAATTTCTTCGATAGTACGATCATGCTTTCCACCATCGCGCGCACCCGTTCGTTGCTGGTCATGTTGCGTACCATCCAGCCTTCGATCTTGAGGAAGCTCACCGGCAGTTCCGCCAGGTAGAGGAAAGAAGAATAGCCGCTACCAAAATCATCGAGCGCCAGGCGGAAGCCGAAATCCAGCAGGGGCTGCAAGTCACTTCGTATGCGCTCAAAATCCGTCAATAATTGGCGCTCGGTAATCTCGAACACCACCGGTTTGTAGCCGGGAAAGTCGATATTGCAGGTGGAACAAAACTGCATGGCCCCGCCCAGAAGCTCATCCACCAAATCCTTGCGCGCAAGGAACTGGGGCGAAAGGTTGATGAAATGGGCGAAACCAGGATCGTGCCCTGCCGTCAGGTTGACCGCGCAACGAGACATCGCATGGCGCGTAATGGCGTGATCCACCTCGTGGATCAGGTTGATGCCCTCCGCCGCCTCGATGAATTCGCCGGCGGCAAGAACGGAACCATCGGGCTGAACCAGGCGCGCCAGCGCCTCATCTGCCACCAGCCTGCGGGTAGTCAGGTCCACCATGACCTGGTAGGCGGCAACGACACGGTTCTCCTTCAGGGCGCGCTGTAGCATCCCGGCGCGCCACAGCGTGCGCGTACCCGACGAACCGCAGCCTGATTCGGCGATGACCACGCAGTCACGCCCCCTGCGCTTGGCCTCGTAGAGGCAGTTATCCGACTCCGATATCACCCGGTTAATATCCTCATCGCCCGCCTGGCACACGCCTATACCGAAGCTGGCGGTAATTTCCATACTACCCTGGCTGGTCTTCAGCGACTGCGCCTTGATCGCCTCGCGTATCCGCTCCGTCGCGGCAAGCGCATCGGCTTGGTTGGATTGGTGCAGGAACAGGATGAATTCCTCCCCGCCCCAGCGCGCCAGCCAGTCACCCTCGCGCAGGGCGTGGCGCATGATGTGCGAAACCTGCTGCAGCACTTCATCGCCTACGCCATGCCCATAATTGTCGTTGATCAGCTTGAATCGATCCAGATCGCAGGTGGCGACGGAAAATCCGATGCCATCGCGCTTGGCACGCGCGATCTCTTCGTTGAAACGCAGTTCCGCAGCACGCCGGTTCGGCAATCCGGTCAGTTCGTCGGTGAGCGCCTGCGTTTCCAGCTTCTGTCGCTGCTTGAGCTGCAGCAACATCTGGCTGAACCAGGCCGCAAGCAACTCCATGAACGCCTCGTCACCCCGAGAAAACTTCCCCTCAGCCAACGGCTCCTTCCGCAAGAAAACCAAGGTTCCATAGAATTGCTCCCCGACCCAGAGCGGGATACCGGCGTAGGCATGGATGCCAAAACTGGCCACCGCCTTCGCCAACTCCGGTTTTTCACTTGCCCCCATGTCTGCGATGAAGATGCCACGATTCTCGTCGGCGACATGCTGGCACAGCTTCTCCAGCGGACAGGCTTGCTCTGCCTGGAACATGCCAAGCGTGTCCACCAGATACGCCAGAACGAAATGCTCGCCGACCTTCTCGCTCAACAGTGCCGCATCCATCTCCAGGGTATCCATCCCCAGCCGGAGCATCATCTTGACCTTCTCGCCTTCGGAACGGGTGCGGCTGGTCGCGATCTGCCACAGCACTTGCAGGCGCGCGGACTGGTCCCTTACGGTCATCAACAGTCGTTCCCGCTCGCTCACATCGATCGCCAGACCATGACGAATGACCTCACCGGTTTCGTCCGTCTGCTCGAATTCAGCGAGCGACAGCCACAGCGGCCGTCCCTTGCGATTTACGAACTTCCGAACCAACTGCGCCACTTCGCGGATTTCCAGTTGCTGGGTGACATCGGGAAGGGCTCCACGTTCCGCCAGAAGATTGCTCCAGGGATGGCCCACCACCTCGCCTTCCTCCATGCCCAGCATGTCAAGGAAAGTCCTGTCGGCCGCCACGACCACATGATCCCGGGCACGCACCGCATAGGTGCCCGCATGCGCCGCCGTCAACAGCAATTTTTCACGGTTCTTCACTAAAGCCCCCAGCCTTTGCTGAGCATCGGACAGGGATGCGCACAAATTGTCGATCTCGCCCATCCCGCTGCTCGGCAGCTCTGTCTTCTTCACAAGCACCTCTCCACACAGGCTCTATAGGAAGCCCCCAGGATGAGGAACACCCTGGCGCCGAAGCGCGCAAGGGAAGGCGCTTTTCTGGATTCACCATAACCCGGAAAAATGTTCATCTCAACATGACTACTCTTCAGGCCAGTAGTCGGTGGCAATACCATCGCCCAGATCGGCTTCGATCAGACGCCTGCGCACTTCGAGCAATCGTTCAATTAATCGGGGTTCCTGTTTTTCGTAGGCACTCGCATCGGCAACACGGTTAACCACTACGCCGAGCAGTTCAGTAATCGCGTTGCCGATCGAATTCTGGCTGATCGTAACGATCAGCTTGCCTTCGTCATTACGATAGATAAGTTGCTTGAACGCGGGCTGCCAGCGTATGGCATTGGCGTATTTTGCATCAACGATGCAGTGGTCGCGCACCTTCTTCGCCGTCTTCAGAAAGTCATTGTTGAACAGCAGCACGCTCTCCACTTCATCCGGGTAATAGGCGTCGGTCGGGAGCGGCGCGTTGCGAGTGGAGACCTGCGAGAAGAAGGTGCGGTAGAAATCGATGAACCCCTTCAGCACCTCATCGTACTCTTTCCAGAAACGCACATCTTTCAGGGCCGCCGCGCCCCCCTGAATCTCCCAGCTGGGCAGACCCTGCGGGTAACCCGTCAGCGCGATGCATGCGTCGGACTCGCTGGCGGGCTTGAGAATTTCCAGATCCAGCGCCTTGTCGAAAAACTCGCGGTAAACATCATGCATATAAGCCTGAAACAGGCTGTGCTGACCGCCATCGGTCAAATTGGGATTTTTTGAATCAGCCGACTTGGCGCTACGCAGTTCATCCTTGGGAAAAACAATGAAGTGATTGTGCAACATGCGGATGCTGGGCACACCCGGAGAGGTCAGCGGCCAGGTGGCATCCAGGCTCGCCTCGCCCGCCAGGATCAGCGCCTCGTCCGGATCGGGGTATTGCTCCAGCATGTAATCGATGATGATCTGATTCATCCGGTTCCACACATGCTTCACATTGTCCGGCACTTGGGTGCGACGCACCGGCCGGCCCAGCGGATTGAGGATGCATTGCGAGGTGTTGTAGATAATCGAGGTATCGAATTCGTTGCTGTGCCCCAAGGCCTTGCGATACAGCAACAGATTTTCCTCGTTCATCAACAATCCATTGTTGTGCATCAGATCGTTGAGATTTTCGGTACTGTTGAAAAATTCGTTGTGCTTCATCCCCTCCGGCACTTCAAGGGGGATGGGGCGGAAAGGCGTGGTGATTTCGCGGGGGCCGGATTGCGTCATACTGGTTCCAGTTTTAGGTGCCGTAATGGGTGATGAGTGATGAGTGATGGGTGAGGTGAAAAAGCAAGGTTGACGCGGTTTTGACTTTCCACATCCCCCATCACCCTATTAGCCGTACAGCTTCCGGCCGCGACGGCGCTGGCGGTGGGCGCGCTTTTCATCGGCTTCGGTCTTGGGTGCAGGCACCCTGTCGGCGAAGGGGTTATGCCCCTGCTTGAACTGTACCCTGAGCGGCGTGCCCGTCAGCTCAAACGCCTTGCGGAAGGTGCTTTCCAGATAGCGCTTGTAGCTGGCCGACAGGCTCGCCAGCGAGGTGCCGTGAATAATCACCAGCGGCGGATTGGAGCCGCCCTGATGCGCGTAGCGCAGCTTGGGACGGAACGGGCCGGACTTGGGCGGCTGATGTTGGGTAGTGGCTTCGAGGAGGATGCGGGTCAACCTGGGCGTGGGCATCTTGATCATGGCCGACTCATAGGCACCGTCGATAGACTTGAACAGGCCGCCCACGCCGCTGCCCTGCAGGGCGGAAATATAGTGGAACTTGGCAAAATCAAGAAACTGCAGCTTGCGTGCGATGTCGTTCTTGACCACTTCCCGGCGGTCGGCAGAAAGATCATCCCACTTGTTCACCGCCACCACCAGGGCGCGGCCGCTTTCCAGAATGAAACCGGCGATGTGGGCGTCCTGCTCGGACACGTCCTGGCGGGCATCCAGCACCAGCACCACCACGTTGGCATCTTCCACCGCCTGCAGGGTTTTCACCACGGAAAACTTCTCGATCGCCTCGAACACCTTGCCGCGCTTGCGGATGCCGGCGGTATCGATCAGGGTGTAATGCTTGCTGTCGCGCTCGAAATCGATGTAGATACTGTCGCGCGTGGTACCCGGCTGGTCGAAGGCGATGACCCGTTCCTCGCCGAGCAGGCTGTTGACCAAGGTGGACTTGCCCACGTTGGGGCGCCCGACGATGGCGATCTTGGGATGATCGACCTCCTCCTCTTCAACTTCATCCAGCGGGAAGCTCTCCAGTGCCAGCTCCACCAACTCGTGCACGCCTTCGCCATGCGCCCCCGAGATCACCAGCGGGTCGCCCAGTCCGAGTTCGTAGAATTCGGCGGCAACCACATCGCGCCGCATGCCCTCGGCCTTGTTAACCGCCAGAAATAACGGCCGGCCCAGTTTCCGCAACTGGTCGGCGATGATCTTGTCCTGGGCAGTCAAACCCTGGCGCGCATCGACCAGAAACACGATGGCATCGGCCTCGTCTACTGCCTGCAGGGTCTGCCGCGCCATTTCGTGAAGAATGCCGTCCTTCGCCACCGGCTCGAAACCGCCGGTATCCACCACCAGATAGGGCCTGTCTCCCACCCGGCCATGGCCGTAATGACGGTCGCGCGTCAACCCCGGCAGGTCCGCAACGAGGGCGTCGCGGCTTCGGGTTAGCCGGTTGAACAAAGTGGATTTGCCGACGTTGGGACGGCCGACCAGTACGAGTGTGGGTTTCATAATTCAGCTGTAATGGGTTATGGGTGATGGGTGATGAGGCGGGAGCAACAGCCGATGCCATTACTCATTACCCATCGCTCATCACCCGTTACTGCACTGTTAACGCGTACAAACCGCCGTTGCGGGTCTGCACCAGGAAGCCACGGTTCAGTGCCACGGGAGGCGCGCCGATCTGGCTGCCATCGGTGGCGATGCGGGCTGCGAAGCTGCCATCTTCCCGCGCCAGCAGATGGACATAGCCCTGTACATCGGCCACTGCGATATAGCGTCCAAGAGCCAGTGGCGCAGTGGGTTGGCGGGCAAGCAGCTTGTCCTGCTTCCACAGGCTCGCACCGCTGTGCTTGTCGAGGGCATGGATCGCGCCGCGGGTGTCGCTGACGTAAATGGTGCGATCATCCATCGCCAGACCGGCGGAACTGGAGACATCCCGCGCCCAGAGCAGGTTGCCGCTGGCAATATCGAAGCAGGCCGTGCGCCCCTGATAGGCGGTGGCGCAGATCATGCGGTCATCCGCCACCGGCAGGCTGCTGACATCGGTTACGCGCTCCAGCTCTGTAGCTCCGCGCGGCAGGGCTACGGTCGCTTCCCAGCCCATGTTGCCGGTTACCAGGTTGAGCGCTACCAGCTTGCCCCCGGCGAAGCCGGCGAACACCGCACCGTGCGCCACCACCACGCCGGCATTGCTGCGCAGGGCGAGCGCCGGCATGGCGCGCTGGTATACCCACTTGCGCTTGCCATCCCTGGCATCCAGCCCGAAAATGCGGCCGTCGCCGGTGCGCACCACGACGATGTCATTGGCTACCTGCGGCGCACTCAATATCTCGCTCGAAAGACGTGCCTGCCAGAGCGGCTGGCCCTTGGCGTCGAAGGCCAGCACCTCGCCCTTGGCGGTTCCCACCGCCACCAGACCGCTGTCCGCACCGACACCGCCGGAAATCTTGCGTCCGGAATCGGCGTTCCACTGTAGCTTGCCAGTCTCCGCACTGAAACGGGCGATCTTCCCATCCATGCCCGCTGCGTAAACGCTGTCGCTCACCACAGCGGGAAACAGCACCGTATCCCCGGCCCCGCCGACGCGCTCCTGCCAGCTCGACCTGAGTTCCGCCGCAGGCTTGAATTCGACCAGCGCCGCCGGCTTCTCGCCGGCATCATTGCCGCCCCAAAGGCCAAAACCGGTGGAAACCTTCTCCCCCATGCCGCTGCAACCTGCCAGCTGGAAAATGGTTGCCAGCACCAGCAGCCATCTTATTGGCTCATTGCGCTTCATCCGCGTTCTCCCAGTCCATCCAGCTTCATTTCCACGACCTGGCGATAAGCGCTTTTCTCATCCATTTTTTCCAATGCGGCCTGGTAGGCGACACGGGCATCCGCCACCTTGCCCTGAGCCGTCAGCACGTCCCCTTTAAGATCGGAAAACAGGCCGTCAAACGCCTTTTCATGCGGCCCTTCCAGCGTTTTCATGGCTTCCCCGTAACTTTTCTCATCCAGCAGGATACCGGCCAGGCGCAACCGGGCGATGTCGCGCGCACCCTCTTCCTTGGCATGATCGATCACCCATTGCAGCTGCGCCTTGGCACTCTTGGCATCGCCCAATTCGTAGTTAGCCCCGGCTGCAAGCAGCGCAGCTCGCGAGGCATAAGGCGTGCCTGGGTATTTTTCGATAAGCTGGCCAGCCGCATCACGGATGCGCTTGGTATCCTTGCTCTGCACCCCGCCTTGCACCGCTTCGTACGCCAGCGCCGCCTGGCGCTGCTGGCTGTTCTGGTAGACACGCCAACCCTGCATGCCGGCCACCACCGCGGCGAACACCGCGACCGCCAGCATCACTGTCGTCCCGTTCTTTTTCCACCAGGCTTTCAGCTCGTCCAGTTTTTCCTGTTCTTCAAGATCAAAAGCCATGTTTTTCCCCGTTTAAATTAAAGTTAGCGCTGTCCAACATTGATCAGGCCCGCCGCCGAATCCACCGTCATCCGCATCTGCTCTCCCAGCTCGCGCAGCGGCTTGAGACTTACTTCCCCTGCCCCGGCCTCGTCGTCACCGATGATCAGCGCATAGCGCGCACCGCTGGCATCCGCCTTCTTCATCTGCGACTTGAAGCTGCCGCCGCCGCAATGCAGGAGCACGTGCAGGCCCTGGTCGCGCAGCTGTTCAGCCGCCACCATGGCAAATTTGTTTGCCGCATCGCCCTGGTGCACCAGATAAACATCAGGCGCGACCCGAGGCGCCTGGAATGCGTATTCCTCCAGCAGTGCCAGCAGCCTCTCCACGCCCATGGCGAAACCGCAGGCCGGCGCCGGTTTGCCGCCGATCTGCTCGACCAGGCCGTCGTAACGGCCGCCCGCGCACACGGTGCCTTGGGCACCGAGTTTGGTGGTTACCCATTCGAACACGGTAAAGTTGTAATAATCCAGCCCACGCACCAGACGCGGGTTGATCTGGTACTCGATGCCGGCATCGCGCAGCATCACCTGCAAATCCTCGAAATGCTTGAGCGATGCTTCGTCAAGATCATCCAGCAGCTTCGGCGCCGCCTCGATCAGCTCCTGCAGAGCCGGATTCTTGCTGTCGAGTACCCGCAGCGGGTTGGTGTGCAGGCGCCGACGCGAATCCTCGTCGAGGGCTTCGACATGCTGCCCCAGATAGTGCACCAGGCGAGCACGGTGGCGCGCACGGTCCGCACTGTTGCCCAGCGTGTTGATCTGCAGGGCAATGTCGGGCAAGCCGAGGCGCTTCCACAGCCGCGCCGTCATGATGATGTGTTCGGCATCCATGTCCGGCCCGGCATAGCCGAGCGACTCCACTCCGACCTGGTGAAACTGGCGGTAGCGTCCCTTCTGCGGGCGCTCGTGGCGGAACATCGGCCCGGTGTAATAAAGGCGCTGCGGCGCATTGTACAGCAGGTTGTGCTGGATCGCCGCGCGCACGCAGGAAGCCGTGCCTTCCGGCCGCAGCGTCAGGCTGTCGCCGTTGAGCGCATCGGTGAAGGTGTACATTTCCTTCTCGACGATATCCGTGACCTCGCCGATGGCGCGCTTGAACAGCGCGGTCTGCTCCACGATCGGCATGCGGATGCAGCGGTAGCCGTAGCTGCGCAGCCAATCCTCCACGGTTTCCTCGAAAAAGGCCCAGAGGTCGGCATGTTCCGGCAGGATGTCGTTCATCCCGCGTATGGCTTGAATTTGGCTCATTGTTTTAAGTTATTCAAAAAACAGAAATTAACCACGAATGACACGAATGTTCACGAATAAACACGAATAGTTCAAAACAAAAATGCCGATAATAATTCGTGAACATTCGTGTTCATTCGTGTAATTCGTGGTTAAAAGCTTTTTTAATTTTCCTTTTTCATCGCCGCGATGCGGGCGCGAACCTGCCGCTCCAGCTGATCCACGATCTCATTTTCCGTTACTTTGTAGGCAGGCTTGCCCTCGACATAGAGCAGGTTGGGCGAGCCGCCGGCGATGCCGAAATCCGCCTCGCGCGCCTCACCCGGCCCGTTCACCACACAGCCCATCACCGCCACATCCATGTGTTCCAGCACGTCCTCGAGACGCGCCTCCAGCGCGTTGACGGTCTTGATCACGTCGAACTCCTGGCGCGAGCAGGACGGGCAGGCAATGATGTTGACCCCTTTGCTGCGGATATGCAGGCTCTTCAGGATGTCGAAACCGACCTTGACCTCTTCCACCGGATCGGCGGCCAATGAAACCCGGATGGTGTCGCCGATGCCGGCGGCCAGCAGCATGCCGAGGCCGATCGCCGACTTGACGCTGCCGGAACGCAGCCCCCCCGCTTCGGTAATGCCGAGGTGCAGCGGCTGCTCGATCTGGCCGGCCAGCAATTTATAGGCCTCGACCGTAGTGAACACGTCGGAGGCCTTGAGGCTCACCTTGAAATCCGGGAAATTCAGGCGATCGAGAATCTCGATATGGCGCAGCGCCGATTCCACCAAGGCATCGGGAGTGGGCTCGCCGTATTTCTTTTGCAGGTCCTTTTCCAGCGAGCCGGCGTTGACGCCGATGCGGATCGAAATGCCGTGGTCTTTCGCCGCCTGTACCACCGCCTGCACGCGATCCTCGCGCCCGATATTGCCGGGGTTGATGCGCAGGCAGTCGGCGCCCAGTTCGGCGACGCGCAGGGCGATTTTGTAATCGAAATGGATATCGGTGATCAAGGGCACCGGCGAGCGTTTCTTGATCTCGCCGAAAGCTTCCGCGGCCTCCATGCTGGGAACGGAAACCCGCACGATATCCACACCCGCCTTCGCTGCGCGGCCGATCTGGGCGAGCGTCGCCTCGACGTCGCAGGTTTCGGTGTTGGTCATGGTCTGTACGCTGATCGGCGCATCGCCGCCGACGGCGACCGAACCGACCCTGATCTGCCGGCTCTTGCGGCGGGGTATTTCAGGTTTAAACATGGGTTACTCGGCGGTTACTCAATGGTCAGTCGCGCCACATCCACCTTGGTGTGGGGCGCAAGGTCGACCGGCTTGTCGTTGTAAGTCAATCTGACGTGGGCGGCATTGCCAATCACCAGGGAAAACGGCGGGTTGCCGCGCACCGACTGCTGGCTGCCTTTCGGGCTCAACTGATAAAAAATAACCTTACCGCTTCTATCCTTCACCTCGACCCAGGCATCGCCGTCGAACACGAACTGCAGGCGCTGGCCACCGACTTCCGCCATGGGAGGAACCGGGGGAACGGGAGCATCCGCAGTAGCTGGAGCAACCGGGGCAGCGGCGGGTACAGTTGCGGATCCGGGAGCCGGCTCAGCTTGATTCGTGACGGGCACAGCCTGAAGCGGTGCCTCAGCCTGCGGCAACGACAGAACCATCGTGGTTTCCCCGGCGGACTTCACCGGCACATCCTGGAGCGATGGTTGCCCCTGGAGAAATTCATACATTCCCCAGGACAAGACCAACACTGCCACACCGATGATTGCGGCATATTTCGTCCCGGGCTTGCCGGAGTGATCGCCAAACGGCATCAGCCTGCGCTTGCCGCCAAATTCGATCCTGCTCGTTGGCACGGCAATCGACTGGGCTTGAGGTGGCTCAGGCTGGCAGAGTGCCAGCAACGGTTCGGGATCGAGATGCACCAGCCTGGCATAATTCCGCAGGAAGCCGCGCAGAAATGTCTTGCCCGGCAGGCTGGCATGGTCATCCGCCTCCAGTGCCTCGATCTGGCGCGGAGCAAGCCTGAGTTGACGTGCCACTTCAGCCACGCTCAAGCCAAGCCGCTCGCGCGCTTCGGCTAGCACCTTGCCCGCACTCTGCCTGACCTCTGTCTGCTGCTCAGCAGCACCCTCGAATTCTTCAGTCACTCAATACCTCTGTCACTCATATTTCCCGCTGCGCAACGCCTGGGCTTCGGGCGAATCGGGGAAGGTTTTCCTCAGTTGCAGACCATAACTGGCTTCGTCGTTGCGATTACCCAGCCGGCGTTCAACACGTATCCCCAGCCACAAGCTTTCCGGGGTCGGCGCGGCAATCTGGGAAAACTGATTGATAAATTTCTTGGCCTCGCCGTAGTTTCCACGTTTGAAGTTAATATCGGCCAGGTGGAATAGTGCCTGAGGCTGACGAGGTTGAAGCCTGATCGCTTTCAGCAGAAACTCCTCAGCTTCGACGTCGTCATTCTTCTTGCGCGCACAAATCCCGGCGTTGAGATAAGACTTCTCGGGTGTGGCATACAGGGGATTCTTCAGGGCCGCCATGAAATACCGGATGGAATCGTCAATCTTGCCGCGCTGGCAAAGAAACCAGCCGTAATTGTTGTTGGTGTCGGAATCGGCGCTGCTCAGGCTGAGCGAGCGGCGGAAATTCTCTTCCGCCTTGTCATCCTCGCGCAGCGTCATGTAAACCAGGCCCAGCATGTTATACGCAGGCGCGAAGCCGGAATCCGCCCGGATCGCCACATTCAGCTCCTCCAGCGCCACGCCTAACTGGCCGGAGCTAAAATAGGCCGCGCCCAGATCGGTGTGAATCTGGGCACGCTGGCGCGCTTCGGTCTGCTCTTCCGCAGATGCGTAGCCACCCGCCAGAAATCCTGCTCCGAGCAGCGTCAGGAATAGCAGTCGCTTCAGGTTTTGCCTCATGCAGCCACCTCATCAATTTTTATCGTGCGCCGGGTTTTATCCTGCACCTTGCCGGCCAACTGGCCGCAGGCGGCGTCGATGTCGTCGCCGCGAGTCTTGCGTGTCGTCACCACGTGCCCGGCTTCGATCAAAATCGCGCCAAAACGACGAATGACATCGGCAGGCGAACGCTTGTATTCGGAATCCGGGAACGGATTGAAGGGGATCAGGTTGAACTTGCACGGCACGTCACGTGTCAGGGCGACCAGCTCACGCGCATGCGCGGGGCTATCGTTGACGCCGTCCAGCATGACGTATTCAAAAGTAATGAAATCCCGCGGCGCATCGACGACATAACGACGGCAGGCCGCCATCAGCTCGCTCAGCGGGTATTTTTTGTTGATTGGCACCAGTATGTCGCGCAGTGCGTCGTTCGACGCATGCAGAGAAACCGCCAGCGCCACCGGGCACTGCTCGCGCAGACGATCCATGGCAGGGACAATGCCGGAAGTGCTGACCGTCACACGGCGACGCGACAAGCCATAGGCGTTGTCGTCCAGCATCAGGTGCAACGCGGTCACGGTATTGTCGAAATTGAGCAGGGGCTCGCCCATGCCCATCAGCACCACGTTGCTGATCACGCGTTCATTGCGCGGCGTACAGCCCAGCGCCTTGTTCGCCCACCACAACTGGCCGATGATCTCGGCCACGCTAAGGTTGCGGTTAAAACCCTGCCGTCCGGTAGAGCAAAAACTGCATTCCAGGGCGCAACCCACCTGAGAGGAAACGCACAGCGTGCCGCGATCACCCTCGGGAATGAACACGGTTTCAACGCCTTGCCCTGCTCCCACGTCGAGCAGCCACTTGCGTGTGCCGTCGTCGGAAATCTGCTCCTGGATCAAGCGCGGCGGTTCGACGACTGCCAGCCCGCCCAACTTCTCCCGCAGCGCCTTGGACAGATCGCTCATCCGGGAGAAATCGCTTTCCCCGAACTGATGCATCCAGCGCAGCAGCTGCTTGGCGCGGAACGGCTTTTCGCCGTATTCCGCGAAGAAAACAGCAAGCTTTTCTTGGTCGAAGTCGAGCAGGTTGACAGTCATTAACGAGTATAGACTTCCATCGACGGGAAGAAATAGGCAATTTCAATCCCGGCATTTTCCAGGCTGTCGGAGCCGTGCACCGCGTTGGCATCGATGCTCTCGGCGAAATCGGCGCGGATAGTGCCTTTGTCGGCCTTCTTCGGGTCGGTGGCGCCCATCAGTTCACGGTTCTTGGCAACAGCGTTCTCGCCTTCCAGCGCCTGCACCATCACCGGACCGGACATCATGAATTCGACCAGGTCCTTGAAGAAAGGACGCTCGCGATGAACCGCGTAGAAACCTTCAGCTTCAGTACGGCTCAGATGAATCATGCGCGAGGCGACGATTTTCAGGCCATTGCTTTCGAAGCGGGAATAAATTTTGCCGATCACGTTTTTTGCCACTGCGTCGGGTTTGATGATTGAGAGGGTGCGTTCAACAGCCATTC
>JAIOJM010000212.1 GCA_019911785.1 Sulfuricella sp.
GTGGCGCGTGGCCAAGAGACGGGCATCCTGGCATTGGTTGGATTAGTGACCTTGTATGACCCGCCTCGACCGGACGCCAAGCAACTCATCGCCGCACTTTACGGCCTCGGCGTTTCGGTGAAGATGCTCACCGGTGATGCACTGGCGGTCGCGAGTGAAATCGCGCAAGGAGTGGGGCTGTCCAACATCCAGCGCGTGTCGGATCTGAAGGCCGCGAGCGCTCAGGCCGGCAACGAGGCGGTTGACTTGTTGGCGGGCGCCGATGGTTTCGCCGAAGTGTATCCAGAAGACAAATACATCGTGGTACAGCACCTGCAAGCCGCGGGGCATGTGACCGGCATGACGGGCGACGGCGTCAACGATGCGCCCGCGCTGCGCCAGGCCGAAGTGGGCATCGCCGTCAGCATCGCCACCGACGTCGCCAAGGGGGCCGCGAGTGTGGTCCTGACCGAACCGGGGCTGACGAACATCGTGGCATTGGTCGAGCAGGGGCGGACGATCTACCAGCGCATTCTGACCTGGATCATCAACAAGATCAGCCGGACGATCCTGAAGGCTGCCTTCGTGGCTATCGCGTTCGTCGTGACCGGCAAGTTCGTCGTCTCCGCCTTTGCGATGCTGCTGCTGGTATTTATGACGGACTTCGCGAAGATCGCCCTTGCCACCGACCACGTTCGACCATCCAATAAACCGGAGACGTGGGATATCGGGGGCTTCATCATGGTGTCCGTGGTGCTGGGCGTCGCGATGGTCGCGGAGGCGCTCTTCCTGTTGTGGATAGGCTGGATGCATTTCGATTTGGCGACCAACGATAATACCCTCTACACTTTCAGCTTCCTGACGCTACTCTACATGGCCGTGTTTTCCATCGTGTCCGCGCGGGAGCGCCGCTGGTTCTGGACGACGATGCCCAGCAAGACCCTCGTGGCTGCCCTCATGGCGGACGCACTCACGGGTACCGCCCTGACGTCCGTGGGTCTCCCGGGACTCATGCCATTGCCTTGGTGGCAGACGCTGGGAATTTTCGCCTATGCGATGGTGGCGTGCCTTATCGTGAACGATGCCGTGAAGGTTGCGATGATCAAATGGCGTGTTCCTGCGGCGGTAGCCTAGGAGACTGTCGGACTTTCCATCGACGCGGAGAAGATAATTGGGCGCCGCTGCATCGAACCTGCTGCTGCCCATTTACCGCTTCCCTGTAAGACGAAAAACTTGTGTTTATTTTTGCAATAAACCTTAAAACCTCTTTTATCCACAGATAAACACGGATTAACACCGATAAAACAATGTGTTGCTGAGGATTTTCACCTCACCCAAAAGGTGATTGGAATGAGAATGGTAACTCATTGATAATCTGTGTATATCTGTGTATATCTGTGTTAATCCGTGGCTGAACTGCTTTTTTTAGGATAAAAATTCCTTTTTTGCCGGGTTCGGCTGAATTGCTGTAATGCCAAAGTGACGATGAATATTCTCCTGATAGAAGACAACCGCGACCTTGCGTTGAATATGTTCGATTATTTCGAAGCTAAAGGCCATGCCATGGACTTGGCTGAAGATGGTATCTCCGGGCTTCATCTTGCCGCATCGAATCAGTACGACGTTCTCATCCTGGACCTGATGCTGCCCGGTATCGATGGGCTGACTTTATGCCGGCGGCTGCGGGAAGCAGGTAGACATACACCGGTTTTGATGCTCACTGCACGCGATTCGCTGGACGACAAGATCGCCGGACTGGAGGCGGGTGCCGACGATTATGTGGTGAAGCCGTTTGCGCTGCGGGAAGTGGAGGCGCGCTTGCTTGCCCTCGTGCGGCGTGCACAAGTGCGGGAAGGGCCGTCCGTTCTTCAGGTTGGCGACCTGACTTTCGATCCCGACACTCTCAAGGTGATGCGTGGCGAAAGAACCATAGAACTGCCCCCGATTCCGCTAAAAATCCTAGAGATACTGATGCGACAATCACCCCGGGTGTTGCCACGGGAAGAACTGGAACGCGGCATCTGGGGCGATTCGCCTCCCGACAGCGACGCCTTGCGGGCGCATCTTCACATCTTGCGTAGCTCCATCGATAAACAGGCAGACAAACCGCTCATCAAAACCTTGCGGGGGATCGGTTATCAAATCAGCGATGACTAGCGTCCATCACAGTCTTCGATTTCGGCTTGCGTCAACTTTCGCCTGGTTTGGCGCACTGGTCAGCCTGTTGTTGTCGCTAGGACTTTCCTTTGCTGCGCACAACCTCGGCGAACGTCTAATGGATGAAACGCTGCGGGCGGAGATCGAGGACTACATCTCCCGGCGCTCGCGCAATCCGGATTCCTTGCCGCCTGCGACGATCAGCGTGCGCGGCTATGTGCATGTGCCGGGCCGGAGTGCGGAAGACATGCCGCCTGTACTGCTCAGGCTCAATCCCGGCAAGCATCAGTTGACGCTGGGCGATATTCCTTACCGGGTCGCCGTCGTGGACCGGGGGGATGAGCGTTATGTCATGCTGTTCAATGAGATGCGACAGCGACAGCGCGAGGAGCAGTTCCTGATTGTCCTCATGGCCGGCGCCCTCATCATGACTCTGGTTTCTGCGGTAATCGGCTGGTGGCTGGCGGGGCGGGTGGTCGCGCCGGTCACCGAGCTGGCCCGGCGGGTCGGCGAAGCGAGGCCGGAGGATGAAGCGCTGGATGTCGCAAAGGGATTTTCCAACGACGAAATCGGCAAACTCGCCCGGGTGTTCGGCGGATACCTCAAGCGCATGCGAGCGTTCATCGACCGGGAACGTGCTTTTACCGCAGACGTCAGCCACGAGCTCAGAACTCCGCTATCTATTATCCAGGGCGCCGTCGAGCTGCTGGAGGAGGATGATCGCCTCGACGAAAAGCAGCAAAAGCGCATCGCGCGGGTCGGACGCGCAGCCAGGCAGATGATAGACCTCACTGCCGCCCTGCTGCTGATGGCAAGGGAAAATAGCCCGGATGAACCGGTCGAGCAGAACTGCGACGTATGCGAAGTAGTCAGAGACGCCGTTGCGACACACCGCCATCTCGTCAGCGCGAAAACAAACGTCGAACTTGCTTACCTGAGTCACCCTCGAATTGCCGCCGAGCGCACGCTCCTGGGCATCGTTGTGGCCAACCTGATCCGGAACGCATTTGCCTACACCGAGTCCGGAACGGTTGCCATCGTGGTGGACGACAACTGTTTGACCGTGACCGACACCGGCCGGGGAATCCACGAGGAAGAAATCGGCAAAGTCTTCCAGCGGCACTTCAAGGGCTCGACCAGCACCGGCGCAGGTATCGGATTGTCTCTGGTCAGGCGCATCTGCGACCGGTACGGCTGGGAGACGGTCATCGAAAGCACCGAAGGTCGCGGCACCACCGCAAAGTTGTTCTTCGCCAGATCAATTTCGGGGGCTTGCTCGACTTAACAGGTGAGTTTGGCGAGGCTGTCGGTGAAGGTGTCGGCGATGAGGAAGTTCATCACTAAGGTTTCTTTTCCGGAAACTGCTTCACTATACGGTCAAAGTCCGACTCGAAGCGCTGCTCATCCAGCACCCGAAACTTGTCGAACTCCTGTTCGGCGTGGGCTTTTGCCAGTTGCGCCGACACTTTTCCAGCGCCTTGCAAAATCTCGCGGTCGTTCAGGGTCAAAAAGCCTTCCAGTTTGCTGATCCAGTCCTGCATGGTCATGGCAATGCGCCGCGTCGCCTGCCCTTCGGCAAAAATCAGATATTGCTCGGCCAGATTATTGAGCGCACGGAGCTCTTCTTCATTCAGGTAATTCTTGGCGATGCCCGCATCGGTCTTGCGGATGCGCGCACCCTCCCAAGTCGTCAGGCCCATGTTCGGCCGGCTGCTGTCAGCGCGGGCGGCGATCAGTTCAGCAGCGGTCTGGCCGTGAATGGCGTAGTGCACCTTGTTCTGCACCGTGGCAAAGAACGCCTGGGTGAGCGCATGGCTGGCGTCGTAATCCACGCTGGTCGCGTAGACGTCGGTAATTTTCTGGTAAAAGCGCCGCTCGCTGGTGCGGATGTCTTGCAGGCGGCGGGTCAGTTCGTCGAAATAATCCCGGTCTTTGCCGGGATTCTTCAGGCGCTCGTCATCCAGCACGAAGCCCTTGACGATGTACTCCTTCAGCTTGTCGTTGGCCCACTGGCGAAAGCGCACGCCCACCGGGCTGCGCACCCGGAAGCCCAGGGCCAGCACCATGTCCAGATTGTAGTGCTCCACCTCGCGGGTCACTTCACGCTCCCCCTCGGCTTGAACTGTTCGGAATAACCGAACAGTTGCCGCCGGAGTCAGCTCGCCATCTTCAAAGATGTGCTTGATGTGCTCGCTGATCGTCCCCTTGGCCTTGCCGAACAGCTCGGTCAACTGCTTCTGGTTCAGCCACAGGGTTTCCGCCTCCAGCATCACGTCGATGCGGGTAGCGCCGTCTTCGCTTTGGTAGATCAGGAATTGTTGCGGCTCGGTCATATCTTCATCTTGTCAGCGGTCTTGATGGCTTTCGGCTCCTCGCCGGTGAGTTTGGCGAGGCTGTCGTTGAAGGCATCGGCTATGTGGAAGTCCATCAGTCAGCCAGTTCAATATCTACGAACTTGAATTTATTTTGCGAGACACGAACTGCTCGAACGATTACTGACCGATTAACCATGGGGCCAATCACGTCGTCAACTGCATCTTGAAGACCATCAATATGCATAGATACACCATCCACGACAATATCAAGCCAGTCCTTGTCCAAATGCACTGCTCGTAGGGTTCCACGCAGTTCTTCTGGAATCTCTTCTGCCTTTGTTGGAAGAGTGGATTTCTTGCGCAGTTGCTGATTGATGTTGCTTCGAGACTCCACGCCAAGCGCAACTGGGCGTGTCTCGCCAGAGGCTCGAAGCTCAATTTGATCGAAGGACTTTCCCGTAGGTGCCAAGTTCCGCACGAGCTTCAGGAATGTGCTGCGGTAGGTCTCGTCCGGCACAAGCCTCTCAAGTTCAGCAGTGTTATCACCCGACGAGGCACTCACGATTTCCAAGAAGTGTTGAGCGATTCGTTCTGGCTCAATATCTTTCTTGAAGAAGTCTGGCTGAGTCGGCTTTTGGATCGCTACGGAAAACTGATAGCTACCTGGTGCGGACTGGAAAAGCCATGGGCGGCACGCCTCCTGTAGATCCTTCGTCGGTCGCCCAACTCGGCGATGAGAAACACCATTCAAAAACTCAATAGTCCTATAGAACATCGACTGAATCGTCTGAACCTTGTCAACTATCAGATCAAGGGGGGCGCCTCCCGTAACGACCTCCCCGCCTTTTACGGAAACCATTACCTGACCAGGGATAAACGTGACACCGGCCTTTTTCTTGGAACTCTCTGTCCAGATCGCTTGAACAAGGTTCCTAAGGTCTTCGCGCGCAAAATCCGGCATGTTGGAATCAGCGAGCATCAAATGTGCAAGTTGCTCCGCATGCTCATATTCACCAGCTTTGAACCAGAGAGCCACAGCACTGACAGCTGTAATACCTCGCGTCCTTACCTTTGATACTTCGATCTGGTCCAATGCCCTCCGCTCGACCTCTGCCGCCTGCCTGTATAGCTTGATGGCCTGCTCTGTGCTACGAGTCCTCAAGGTCAACTGAGCTTCAATGGCAAGCCGCTCGCTTTCGGAATGGAGTTCTGCCCAAGTCATGTTTCGTCGCTCACTTTCTGGATCGCAATGGCTCTCTCCTTGAATCCGACAACAGACGCAATCGCAGGCAGGTTGCTTGCGCCTCGTCTTGTTTGCTCGATTTTCTGCCGCAGGCGCGCATCGACTACAGACTGACCGCCAACATCTATACCCGAAACCTCCAGCCGGAAGCAATTCTCCAGGTCGCTTGGTTCTGTTCCAATTGGCGCAACATACCAATCCGCCCCTGTGAGCGTCTCGGCTCGTCGAACTGCAACTAGGTTTTCCTCGATCTCCACAGCAGCCAAACACACACCATATGCGCCGCTCTCGGTAGTATCTATGTCGTTAGCCCAAGCGTTCAATACACGTCCATTCGGTTTTTGAAACACAACTGACTGTGTACTGGTGGCACCATTACACACAACTTTCATATCTACTGGTGAATCATGATGCCGGTTCAAACAAACCGAAGCTGCTTCAAAAAATGTGCCTCCTAATGATGCCGTTAGCCCAGTATGTCGCTCATGCAGCGACTCTAGTCGAAGTTTCGGTTTGGGTACGTGCATATTGCAACTCCTGTCAAAAAGCCGTCTTGGCTTTCTCGCATCGTTGTTAGTAATAACGTCATATTCTAGACACCTTCATCCCCTCATCCTCGAGATGATTGATCACCTTCATCGCAATCCGCCCTGATTTCGGCTTGTCGAACGCCCGCTAGCAGCCTGTCGGGCTTGAGATGAATTTCAGAAACCCGGCAAGCTCGCTTGGCTGATTTTGTTTCAATTTATGCAAAACGGTTACATTTTGCCCAAGTTTGCTCACTTTATGTCCCATTTCACAGACTGCCCGCCCAATTTGGGCGCAATACGGCCATGCGTTTCAAGTTCCACGCGAGGCAAACCAGCGTCCATTCGTTCCTGACGTTATCCAGTCCACGCAGCAGAAACTGGCGGAAGCCCATCACCGATTTGATGATGCCGAACACCGGCTCTACCGTCTGCTTGCGTAGCGCATAAACAGCGCGACCGGCCCAGGTCTTGAGCTTGTGCTTCATGACCTCGACCGGGGAGGCGTCGTCCGCCAGCGGCCCCGGTTCGGTGAAACGCTCCCGCCAGCCCGGATGGTGTTCGTCGCGCTTGACGGCGATCAGCGGCTCGATCTCGGCGGCGACACAGGTCGTCACATTCTTCTCGCTGTAATAGCCGGTGTCGGCGAGCCAGGTCCCGGGCCGATTCAGCCCTTCGGGATTCGCGCGGACCTTTGCCACCATCGGTTCGACCTGTTCTTTATCGTTGGTGGCTTGGGTCACATGGGGCGCCAGGATCAGCATCGATTCGGTATCGACCACCGCTTGGGCGTTGTAACACTGCTCAAAGCCGCCGCCGGCCACCTTCATGATCCGGGATTCTTCGTCCGTCAGGTTGATCTGATCCTCTCCACGCGGGCCGGATTCGGGGGGCTGAGGGGGTTTGCCCGTCGGCTTCTTTCCTTTCGCCGCCGCCTTGGCTGCCCGTGCGGCCATCTTGGCCTCGTATTCGGCCTGCTCGCGCTCGAACCGTTCCCTGGCGCGCGCCTCGATCTTCGCCTTCGCTGCCGCTATCGCCGCCAGCCGGTCTTCACGGCGCTTGATCTCGTCGGGCAGCTTTACGCCATCCGGCACCGCCGATTGGTCGGCCGCTTCGGCCAACTTCATGAGTTCCTGAACCTCGGCCTTGAGCTGCGCTTCGATCATCGAAGCGTGACCGTAGGAGAGCGCGCTGTGCCTACTGGCGTTGGCGTGGATCTTGGTCCCGTCCAGACTTACCGTGCCAAAGCGCGAGAGCTGGTTCTCGCGGGCCACCTCCAGCACCTGAACGAAGGCAGATTCGAATTCCCTGCCGAAGCGCTTCCTGAAGGTCGCCAGGGTGTCGTGATCCGGATGCCGGTTGCAGGCGATATACCGGAAGGCCAGTGAGTCGTAGGTCGCCCGTTCGATCTTGCGGCTGGAGAAGGTGCCGGTCGCGTAGCCGTAGATCAACAGCGAGAGCAGCGTCGCCGGATGGTAGGCATCGCTGCCACGGCCGGCATACGCCCGTTCCAGCGCCGACAGATCAAGTCCTTCGACCACATCAACGACGTAGCGCGCCAGGTGCGCTTCGGGCAACCACTCCTGTACTGAGGGTGGCAGCAGGTAGTCAGTGTCTCGATCTATTGCGTGAAAAGCCATGGTTATGTCCAGCAAACTGAATGATTATGATTATAGCATAATATCGGTTAAGTCCGACAGGCTGCTAGGTGTCGTTGTTAGGTTTTTATCCATCGGTATCCGGTTCTGAATGGGTGGGCCATTGCCAACCCAAATTCGTGAACGGTTTTTCTGATCAATACCGTGCTTTGCGATTGGAGCGTCAAATACTAGCATTATGACAATGTTCCGTCATGACCAATTAGCCGCTGAGTGTTCCGTCAAAGCGGTGTGAATAGCGATGGAATGAGTGGTCGGTGATTAACTGCTGGCGATCGGCATTGTGCTTAACGCTCCCTTGACGCTTCCTTGACACAAGCTTGACGGCGGTCATTGTAGGATTGCACCGTATTGCCAAGCGGGCTGAATGAGTTGAAGCAGCCTGTCCATGCGGGCCTGCACCTTTCAATCACCGCTTGATGTGATGAGGTTCCGGCATGAGCCAACCCTGTGAGCGAGCGATCAAATGAGAATATCTTCGGCATCACCCCCTTTCATGGAACACTCCCCCGAACCGGACCATGGTTTCGATTCCCCGTTGTTCTCTGTGCCGCCAGTGGTGAAGCGTTTGTTTCGAAAACTGGATCGGATGCTTACGGCTATTGCCCACGCCGAGGCGGGAGACCTGGATGCGGTAAAGGAAATTCACGAACAAGACAAGGCGCTGAAAAAACAATGAACGCCTGGGTTCATCGGCTGCCTATCGCCAAATTACTGACACTCTCCCCCGACGCAATCAAGCATGACCTGGTGGCCGGGGTCACCGTGTCGCTGGTCGCCATTCCGCAATCTCTCGCCTATGCACAACTCGCCGGCGTTCCGGCCTACTATGGCCTGTATGCGGCCCTGATCCCCACTATCGTGGGCGCCTTGTCCGGGTCTTCCAGGCAACTCTCGACCGGCCCGGTTGCCATGACCTCTCTCCTGACCGCCGCCAGTGTGGCCCCGATGGCGGCGCACGGCAGCGAAATGTTTTACGCCTATGTCGTCCTGTTGGCACTGGTGTCCGGCATGTTTCAAGTTCTGTTTGGCGCATTGCGGATGGGCGTGCTGCTCAACTTCCTGTCCAATCCGGTATTGATGGGCTTCATCAACGCAGCCGCCATCATCATTGGACTTTCACAACTCCCGACACTGCTGGGCATTTCGGCTGCCCAGTCCAGCCACTTCCTTCTCGATATCGGGCAGGTGCTCATCCACATCGATACCCTGCACAAGCTATCGGTCGCCTTCGGACTGTCGGCCATCCTGTTGCTGGTTGCGTTCAAGAAACTGGCGCCGAGGTTGCCGGGCGTGTTGATCACGGTGGTTTTGCTGACCTTGGTCAGCTACGAGATCGGATACGCCGGTCTGGGTGGAAAGGTCGTGGGTGTCGTGCCTCAGGGTTTGCCTACCCTCAGCATTCCGCTCCTGGACTGGAACGCCACCGTGGCGCTCATTCCTGCCGGATTCGTCATCGCGCTCATCAGTTTCATGGAGGCCATGTCCAGTTCCAAGGTGATTGCGCTCAAGACCCGCCAGCCCTGGGATGAAAACAAGGAGCTTATCGGCCAGGGCTTGGCAAAGATCGCAGCGGCCTTCAGTCATTCCATGCCGGTCAGCGGGTCTTTTTCCCGTTCCGCCCTGAACCTCGCCACCAATGCGCAGACCGCTTTTTCTTCTGTTGTTTCGGCGGTATTCGTATTGCTGACGCTGCTGTTCTTTACCCCGTTGCTTTACCACCTGCCCAAGCCGGTTCTGGCTGCCGTCATCATGATGGCAGTCATCGGCCTGATTAATTTCCGGTCGATTGCCAACGCCTGGCGCGCCAGTCGCGACGACGGCATTGCAGCCATCGTGACCTTCCTGTCCACGCTCGCCTTTGCGCCGAACATCCAGAACGGCATACTCACCGGCATCATCCTTTCGCTGGCATTGCTGCTCTACCGAATGATGCAGCCTCGCGTTGCGGATCTGGGAATGTACGAAGACGGAACGTTGCGGGATGCGCGCCGGCACAATTTGCCTCTTTTGCATCCAAAACTTGGCGCGATCAGGTTCGATGGGGCGCTCCGGTTTGTCAATGTTTCGTATTTCGAAGATGCTCTTCTGACGTTCGAAAGGGAAAACCCATCAGTTCGCTACATCCTGGTGAAATGCAATGGGGTCAATTATCTGGATGCATCGGGAGTCGAGATGCTTTCCAACCTGATCAGCCGTCTAAAAAATAACGGCATTACTCTGGGTTTCAGCGGCCCCAAAAAACAGGTACAAGAAGTCATGGATAATACCGGCTTGAGCCAGAAGATCGGTGCCGACAATATCTTTTCGAACGATCAGGAAGCCTTTGACCAACTATACTTGCGCGGAGTGATCGACACGAGAATAGGCCGGCCACTATGACAAATGTTTTCCATTCAATATTTAAGGGGTAATTCATGAAAGGCTTGTCTGTTTGCTTATTAGGCTTGTTATTCCTGGCGGGCTGTGCCGGCCAGGACGTGAAGGATCAGCCCAAGGCGGCGGTCGAAGACAGAGGCGCAACTCAGGCTGGCGCGGACGCCAAGTCTGCCGGTCAGCAGGCGGTGACGGCCAATCCCCTGAAAGACCCCACCAACATCCTCTCCAAGCGCAGCGTGTATTACGACTTCGACAAATCTGACGTGAAGGCTGAATACAAGCCGATGGTCGAGGCGCATTCCAAGTATTTGACTGGCAACAAGGGCGCCAAGATCGCCGTGCAGGGCAACTGCGACGAACGCGGCAGCCGCGAGTACAACATCGCGCTGGGTAACCGTCGTGCCGACAGCGTAAGGAAAATCATGAATGTGATGGGCGCATCCGACAGCCAGATCGAGGTCGTCAGCTTTGGCGAAGAGAAACCCCGTGCTGCCTGCCATGACGAATCCTGCTGGAAGGAAAATCGCCGCTCCGATATCGTCTATCACGGCGAATAGCCAAGCATTTCACAGTACGTTTCAGCCAGGCCGGGTGGAGAAATCCTCCGGTCTTTTTTCGTGCCCTACTCTTGATCGTCGTAGTCATAATTATATATGTGTTCAATATATAACAATAATATGTAATAATGTGAACATTATTCTATCCTTATTTCAATGAAGACTTTTTACGGCACTGACAAATGGCTGGTTCTGGTGGCCAGTCTGCCCGCCTCGAATGCCTCCCTGCGCATGCGTTTGTGGCGGGCTACCAAGGCTTTGGGCTGTGCCGTGCTGCGCGATGGCGTCTACCTCCTGCCTGCCGGCAGGGGCTTGCGCCAGGCGCTGCGCATGCACGCCGAAGACATCAAGCAGGGCGGCGGCAGCGCGTACCTGTTGAACGTCGCCAACCCATCCACCGAGGAAAAGACCGACTTCCAGAGCCTGTTCGACCGCAGCGAGGACTATCGCGCCCTGATGGAGCGCGTGACTGCTTTTCGTGCTGACATCGGTGCGCTGGATACGCACGCAGGTCGGCGCCAGCTCAAAACCCTGTGGCGCGAATTCGAGGCTCTGGTGGCGATCGATTATTTCCCACGCGGCGGCAAAGCCGAGGCGGATGCCCTGCTGATGGACGCGGAGGCCGCATTTCTGGCTTCTCTCGCGCCGGGCGAGCCGCGCCCCGTGACGGGTGATATTGCCGTGCGGGATAAAGCCGCCTACCAGCATCGCAGCTGGGCCACGCGCCGGCATCTGTGGGTGGACCGCATGGCGAGCGCCTGGCTGATCCGCCGCTTTATCGACTCCGAGGCCGCATTCGTCTGGCTGGAGCGCGTGGAGGACTGTCCGGGTGATGCCCTGGGTTTTGACTTTGACGGCGCCGAGTTCACCCATGTCGGTCAGCGGGTGACGTTCGAGGTTTTGCTGGCGAGTTTCGGGCTGGAGTCCGACCCCGCCCTGATGAAGCTGGGCGCGCTGGTGCACTGTCTCGATGTGGGCGGCCTGCCGGTGGCGGAGGCGGCAGGGTTGGAGATGGTGCTGGGCGGGCTGCGCGCCAGCCAGCCGGATGACGATGCGCTGCTGGTGGCGGCAGGCGCTGTTCTCGACGGGATTTACATGAATTTTAAAGCTGGAGAATCAACATGAGCGAGACCAGCGATCTGGCGCGCCCTGCCCACCCCTCTTTCTGGGAGGCTTTTGTTTACTGGCTCAAGCTGGGATTCATCAGCTTCGGTGGCCCCGCCGGGCAGATCTCCATCATGCACCAGGAACTGGTGGAAAAACGGCGCTGGATTTCCGAGCGCCGCTTTCTCCATGCGCTCAACTACTGCATGGTGCTGCCGGGGCCGGAAGCGCAGCAGCTCGCCATCTACATCGGCTGGCTGCTGCATCGCACTTGGGGCGGCATCGTCGCGGGGGTGCTGTTCGTGCTGCCGTCGCTGTTCATTCTGGCGGGGCTGACTTACATTTACATGGCTTACGGCGATGTGAAATTCGTGCAGGGCGTATTCAACGGCATCAAGCCGGCGGTGGTGGCCATCGTGGTGTTCGCCGCCTGGCGCATCGGCTCGCGCGCCCTGAAAAACAACCTGTTGTGGGTGATGGCGGCAGCTTCCTTCGTGGCTATTTTTGCCCTGCATGTGCCGTTTCCCTATATCGTGCTGACGGCGGGCGTGCTCGGCTTCATCGGCGGCAAGTTTCTGCCGGAAAAATTCAAGGTGGGCGGCGGCCACGGCGCCAGCAGCAAACAGCACGGCCCGGCGCTGATCGACGACGACACGCCCCCGCCTGCGCACGTCAAGTTCAGCGCCGCCCGGCTGGCCATGCTGCTGCTGGTCGGACTGGCCCTGTGGGGCGCAGCGATGCTGCTGTTGAGCGAGCCCACCCTGCTCGACATGGGCGAGTTCTTCACTAAGGCAGCGCTGGTCACCTTCGGCGGCGCCTATGCGGTGCTGCCCTACGTCTACCAGGGCGGGGTGGAAAACTATCAATGGCTCACCGGCACGCAGATGATCGACGGCCTGGCGCTGGGCGAAACCACGCCGGGGCCGCTGATCATGGTGGTGTCCTTCGTCGGCTTCGTCGGTGCCTGGACGAAACAGATTTTCGGCCCGGAAGCCCTGTTCCTGGCCGGCTTCGCCGGGGCGAGCGTGGCGACTTTCTTCACCTTCCTGCCCTCCTTCCTGTTCATCCTGGCGGGCGCGCCGCTGGTCGAATCCACCCACGGCGACCTCAAGTTCACCGCGCCGCTGACCGGCATCACCGCCGCCGTGGTGGGCGTGATCCTGAACCTCGCCATTTTCTTCGGCTGGCACGTTTTATGGCCCAATGCCACCGAGGCCGCGCCTTTCAGCGGCAATTTCGAATGGTTCTACGCCCTGATTTCGATCGCCGCCTTCCTTGCCCTGTGGAAGTACAAGCAGGACATCATGCGCGTCATCGGCGCCTGCTCGGCGCTGGGATAGATTTACACTTTTGCCGTTGCTTAATCCTAGAAAAAGCAATTGTCCGCAGATTACGCAGATTTTCGCAGATTTTCGCAGATTAAACAACGAGTAAGATTGGATAGGTAACGCACCTTTTGGGTGATGCGCTGCTCACCCGCAAGCATATGAAAATCTGCGTTAATCTGTGTAATCTGTGGATGAAACTGCGGTTTTTAGGTTAATTAAAGGAGTCTGAAAATGGATCGCACGATTTCCCCCAACGATCTCAAGAAACTGAGGGATTCATCGCCCTTTGCATTACTCGACGTGCGCCGAAAAAGCGACCTCGATGCCTCCCGGGAAAAAATCCTGGGCGCGACCTGGTGCGACCCGGACGCGATGGATGAATGGCTGGACAAGATACCCAGGAACCGCGAAGTGGTGCTCTACTGTGTGCGCGGCGGTTCGGTCAGCAATGCCGTGGTGGATGCCTTGCAGGCTAAAGGTGTCCAGGCCCGCTTCATCGAGGGTGGCATCGAAGGCTGGAAGGCGGCAGGTGGCGACACGGTGAGCAAGTAAACCTATAATCCGCAGATGGCGCAGATTCACACAGATAAAACCCCGCTGAATCAGGTGGTTGCCAGTCAATCGCACATCACCGTCAGGGTGAGTCAAGCAATGAAGCCAACGTATTGAAATATCTGTGTTCATCTGTGGATCAATGTTTTTTCAAGGGTTAAAAAGTTCGGGGAGCGACCCAAGCCGGCAACTCCTCATACCCGAAAAAATACGGAAAAACCCTGATATCTGTCAGGCTCCCGCCTTCGGCAGGGGTTTTGCTTAAACGTTCTATATCCTGAGGGGTAAGCGGCTTTATCTTTGCAAAGTCACGAGACCGGCTGAAAACGCCATTCCTCCACTGGTACACTTCGTCCATTTTCTGCTGGTAGGTATAGG
>JAIOJM010000213.1 GCA_019911785.1 Sulfuricella sp.
GTAGAAGGACTGGAGAACTATCTGCTGGAATGCCTCGATGCGCACGGTTGCAGGCTTGCCCCGGATGAGGCCCGCGCGCTGCTGGAGCACGATATCGAACTCAATGCCCAGGGCTTGGAAGTCTGGATGGATAAGCCATAAGCCGCCTGCCTATGGTCCTCGCGAAATGTTCTATATTGAAAATGGGGATTCCGATTTTGCCCGGTTTTTCATCCCCAGACCTTAACTATTCGAGAGGAAGCGTCATGCCCATCGGAGAATTTTGCAACCGTGAGGTGGTGTTCGCGACGAGAAAAACCACCATTCCGGAAGCGGCACAGCTCATGCGCCAGCACCACGTGGGTGACCTAGTGGTCGTGGATGTCGTCGACGGCAGGCGGGTGCCGGTCGGCATTGTGACCGACCGCGACATTGTCGTTGAAATTATCGCGAAATCCCTGGATTTTAATGACTTCACCGTGGGTGACATCATGAGTCCGCAACTGTTCAGCGTTCAGGAAAGCGAAGGTGTGTTCGAGGCAATCGAGCTGATGCGCAACAAGGGGATACGACGTATCCCGGTTGTCGACCGGGAAGGCGGCCTGGAGGGCATTGTATCGGCGGACGATATCCTGGACCTTCTGGCTGAGGAAATGACTGAGCTGGCCAAGGTTAGCCCGCGTGAACGGTCGAGGGAAGCCAATGTCAGGCATCAATAAGGAGGTATGACCATGCAACGCCCACTTCAAATCGTCATTCGCGACATGCCCCATTCCGCGGCGGTGGAAACACATATCAGGGAGAAGGTGGAGAAGCTGGAATCGTTCTATTCCCACATTGTCGGCTGCAAAGTTTCGCTCGAATTCGCGGGAAAACACAAACACCAAGGCAAGCTTTTTAATGTGCGGCTCGACATCTCTGTTCCTGGCGCGGAGTTGGTGGTCAATCGCGACCTCCATGAAGACCTCTATGTGGCTTTGCGAGATACATTCGATGCGGCAAGGCGTCGGCTGGAGGATTACGGGCGGCGCCAGCGTGGCGATACAAAAATTCATGAATCGCCGCGCCATGGGCATATAGCCAGGTTATTCCCGGAAGAGGGTTTTGGTTTTATCGACACGCCGGGTGGCGATGAGCTTTATTTCAGCCGGGATAACGTAAGCCATTCGGATTTTGACAAGCTCGAAATCGGCAGTGAAGTCCAGTTCCTGGAGGAAGCTGCTGCCGAGGGACTGCAGGCGAAGCGCGTGAGTATCGGCAAGCATCATTATCCGGAATGAGATCCCAGCCGTTTCGCCGGAAAAGCATCAGTAGCGCTTCATGAGGCGCACGGGTGCTGCCGGTATGATGATGATAAATCAGCTTAATTCCGGCTGACCCTCTCCGACTAGGGGATTCCACTAGCCAGTAATCGTATTCCCACCTATCGACTATTCAGGGTATTGCCCTCCACACAATTATTCTTCCCCCGATGGGGGTGAGTTAAATCTGGCGTTAGACTTGAATCGCTTATTCAAGGTAACGGGGATACATGTGGGAGGCGAGAAAATGAATTTCATGATTATCAGCAATGATGTGTCAACATGCCTGTATTTAGAGATACTTGCCCATCAGGATGGCGTTAGCGCCCGGTATTTCACTGAGCCTTCAGTGGCGTTGCATGTCTATCGGAGCAATCCTGATCATTGGTCGCTGGTGATTGTCGATATGCTATCGCCGCTGATCGCCGAATTTTCGCTGGTTGGCAAGATCAGGGCCGTCAAGCCCGATACTCGGCTGGTGATTCTGGCTACACATGCCCCGGAAGCGATCAAACAAGTATTCAAGTGCGAGTCCCTGTGCGGGTTGTGCCACGATTGTAACGATATAAATAACAGCCATTGTTTTTTCCTGCATAAGCCATTTTATCGTGATTTCGATCGAGTCATTGAGGCTGCACTGGGAAAAGGCATGGTCGGATTGGCTGCTTGATCCGCCGGTCAGTTCCTGGTTTTTCGTTGGTGATGCTTAGCGTCATCTTCTGAGAGCGAACTTTCTGCGGGGGTGGCAAACAGTTATACTGGGCATACACCTAAACAGCGCTTGCACAGGATGAACGCAAAAACCGCTTTGCTCCTTTCCTTCCTGGTTGTTTCTCTTTCTGCCTGTGCTTCTGCACCGCTCCGGACAGATGGCAAGAAGCGTCCCCCGGTTTCATCCGACCTGAAAATTTCTTCCTTTGTAAAAACTGACATCGATACGGTGGCCGAGATTCACCAGCAGGAGAGCTTCAGCCATCTGCGCACGCTGATGGAAAAACTCTATCGGCGTAACCCTCGCGAATGGAAGAAGGGTGGGCAACCCTCCATGGAAAGTGCGATGGCGCGGGCATTCGATGCAGGACATGACTGGCGCTTTCCGGAGTTGAGCGGGAAACGCGGGGCCGAGTGCTTCTACCTTGCCTTCCAGGAAAACTATCAGGGAGATAGGGTGCTGGCTTTTATCGCGGGCCTGGCGACCATGATCATGGCCTCGTACAATGACAAGGCCGAGCTTTATGTCCTCGACGAGCTCGACCCGCAGAAGCTCTACAATAGTGCGCGTAATGTCGAGATCGCGGTCTGGAAGCTGAGTGGCACGCGCGACAGTCGGGGGGAGTTGTTTCTGCTCAGCAATGAAAACGATGCAACCAGCCGCAATATGAGCTTCGAGCGGGAATTCGGCAAGCTGATCGCGCAGCAGGACACCCTGGCCAGAATCATCGCAGAAAAAACCAACCGCACCATCGTACGCGCTATTCAGAGTGTGGCCAGCGCAGTTTTTCTGCCAATTTAAAGAGTGAACAACAAATAGAAAAAGGGGGCAATGCCCCCTTTTTTCTATTTTCTACTTTGCCTTGCTTGCTGGATTACAGCTCGCCAGCGTGCTTGGCCAGATAATCGGCGACGCCTTTGGTATCGGCTTTCATGCCGGCCTTGCCTTTGCTCCAGCCTGCCGGGCAGACTTCGCCATGCTGTTCGGTGAATTGCAGGGCATCGATCATGCGCAGCATTTCATCGATGTTGCGGCCCAGTGGCAGGTCATTCACGACCTGGTGACGCACGACGCCGGTCTTGTCGATCAGGAAGGAGCCACGGTAGGCTACGCCGCCTTCGGCTTCAACATCATAGGCCTTGCAGATTTCGTGCTTGATGTCGGCCACCAGAGGGTAGGCAACCTGGCCGATGCCACCGTTGTTGACGGCGGTGTTTTTCCACGCCAGGTGGGTGAAATGGGAGTCGATGGACACGCCGATCACTTCCACGTTGCGGTCCTTGAATTCTTTCAGGCGATGGTCAAATGCGATCAGCTCGGACGGGCAGACAAAGGTAAAGTCCAGCGGGTAGAAGAAGATCACCGCGTACTTGTTCTTGATGTGTGTCTTGAGGTTGAAATTTTCGTCGATGCTGTTGTTGCCCAGTACGGTAGCGGCGGTGAAGTCGGGTGCGGCTTTGCCTACGAGAACTGCCATGATTAATCTCCTTATCGGTGGGGTTATTTAGAACATGTCTAAATATTGCACTAGTTTTTATTCTCTGTCAAATGAATTGATACGAAAGGCTTAACGTGTCAATCGCCGATAAATGTCAGCCACTTTAAGCGGCAGTTCTTTCACTTCGGCAATAACAGTGTAGTTTACTGCGCCATACATGTGGGGAAGGTAGTCACGACCTTCGGTATCGATCGTTATGCAGAACGGATGGATGCCGCTGCGCTTGGCCTCGATCAGGGCCATGCGGGTATCCTCGATGCCGTATTGGCCGCGGTAGCCGTCATGGTAATCGTCCGGCTTGCCGTCCGAGAGCGTGATCAGAAGCTTGGTGCGGGCGTCGACTTCATTGAGAATGGCCGAGAGGTGGCGGATGGCCACGCCCATGCGGGTGTACTCCTGAGGGGAGATGCCTGCGATGCGCTGCTGCACCGTTTCCGCATAGGGTTCGTCGAAACTTTTGACGCGGAATATTTCGCAGCGTTTGCGGGTGATGCCGGAAAAGCCATAGATGGCGTAGCGGTCGCCCAGCAGTTCCAGGGTTTCGCAGAGCAGAATCAGGGATTCGCGTTCTGCGTCGTTGATCCAGCCCTTGGTTGAGCCGCTCATGTCCACCATGAACATGACCGCAATGTTGCGCTCGCTGCGGTGCATGCGCATGAACAGACGCTCGCTCATTTCGCTGCCGTCGCGGGCATCGGCCAGCGCCGCGATCAAGGCATCGATATCCACTTCGTCACCGGACGGCTCGCGTTTCAATAACCGGTTTTCGTCGCGCATTGCCTCGAAGGTGCGGCGCAGGTGTTTGACCAGGCCGCTGTGTTTATCCAGCGTCTGCTGCGCAAATCCATCATTCAGCGGCGGCACTTCCCTCTCGCGCAGTACGCACCAGTTCTTGCGGTAGTGCTGCCGGCCGAAATCCCACTCCGGATAAAGACTGGCACCTTCCTCATGGTAGGTGCCCTGCCATACGGTATCGGGGTCCTGGGTTTTCTCCTCGAGCAGGGAGGGATCGTATTCGCCTGGTCCTGCGGGAACCAGATATTCGGGCGGGATTTCGCCCAGATCAAGATAGATCGAGGTGAGTAGTTGGTTCACGCCTTCAGGGGGCGCGATCGGGGCATCTTCCAGGGTGATTTCCAGGCGCGGCAAATCATTATGGTTGTTAGCTGCCTGCCTGATATCGAAGTGCGGAGCGTCGCGGCGTGTTTCTATGGTTTGCTTTTCAAGCTCCTGCGCCAGTTTGACCCGCAGCAGAATCTTTTCCCGTTCTATCCGGGCCGCGATACTGGCGGCCACGGCGTCCAGCCGCAACTCGCCCTGGTAGCAAACGGCAGCGGGTGTTGCACCGGGATAAGCCCGCTCCAGAAGGCGGAGGCTGTCGGTGACGCTGGCTTCCGGTCGGGCGAGATCGGCTGCATGGAGTTCCCAGCCAACCGGTAGATTCGCGCCGGTCTCGGTTTTGATCCGTTGCATTTCCCGGTACAGGCCGGGAAGTTCGCGGCCGATACAGGCTTCCAGGCGCAGGGTTTCCAGGGCGTGGAACTGTTTCAGCGCCTTGTCGCTATCCGGGTAGGTATTCAGGGTTTCGGCCAGGTTGATGCGGAAGGTGCCGAAACGGGTCTGTGCCCATAGCAGGGCCACCATGGCCTTGCACAGCTTGAAGTTGTCCGCCGCCTCGCGCATCTGGGCCACCACGGCGGGCAGAAACAGGGTCTCGCTGTCGGTATAGGTTGCCTCGCCTTTTTCCAGCTTGAGGTGCCGCCCCGAAAGGCCGCGCACGAAAGTCAGCAGGATGCCGCCAACCTCCTCGAATAGCGCACCTGAAGCGTGTTCGTGGCTGAGCTGGGCGAAGTTGTCCAGCTCGTTGATCACCTTGAAGGCGGGGCGTGACCCGGCTCGGTCAAAGGTGTCCATCGCATGCAAAGCCCAGGCTTCGATCATGCGCCGATCCATGTGGGCGAGCTGGCTAATGGCGCGGAGGGCGAACTGGTGGGCGATCTGGATGTTGGTGGTGGCGATGCGCCTTATCCAGCTGAGCAGGAAGTCCTGATCATCACGGGGCAGGGCTGCCATCGAGGCGGCCAGATCGTCTACCTGGATAAAGGTGAATTCCACCTCCAACCACTGTTCCAGAGCCTGCCTGATCTGGTCGGCCGATAACGGTGAGTTATCCGCCATGTGCTAGAAAAGCGAAGTAGAAAGTTCTCGAACTGCCGCCAGCATTTCGGCATCGTCGGTTATCGCCTGGGCAATGGCGCTGCGGCAGGCGCCGACCGGTTCCACGCCGGAAGCAATGAGCTTGCCTGCATGTACCAGCAGGCGAGTACTGGCGCCTTCATCCAGGCCGCTGCCTTTGAGATTGCGGGTCATGTGAGCGAATTTGACCAGTTTTTCAGCCAGTGCGGTATCCACGCCGGATTCTTTGGCAACAATCTTGCGCTCCAGGTCTGCACTGGGGTAATCGAATTCCAGGGCGACAAAACGCTGCCGTGTGCTTTGCTTGAGATCCTTGAGTACGCTTTGGTAGCCGGGGTTGTAGGAAATCGCCAGGCAGAAGTCATGGTTGGCCTGCAGCAGGGTGCCCAGTTTTTCCATCGGCAGTACGCGGCGGTCATCGGCGAGGGGGTGGATCACCACGATGGCATCCTTCCGCGCTTCCACGATTTCATCCAGATAGCAGATTGCCCCGGCACGCACGGCGCGGGCGAGCGGACCGTCCACCCATACTGTCTCTCCACCCTTGATCAGAAAGCGCCCGACCAGGTCGGAGGCGGTCAGGTCGTCGTGGCAGGAAACAGTGATCAGGGGTCGTTTCAGCCGCCATGCCATGTATTCCATGAAACGGGTCTTGCCGCAACCGGTCGGTCCCTTGAGCAATACGGGCAGCTTATTTTGATAGGCCGCCTCGAAAATGGCGATTTCGTCGCCGGTGGCCTCGTAATAAGGCTCCGATTTGACGAAATATTCCTCCGTGCTCAGGGCGCGAGCTTGCACGGGATAGCCTCAGTCGCAACCGCACTCGGGGTGGTCGTAGGGCGAATCCGGAACAGGTGCCGGCGCCGGTTCGCTGGATGTCAGGCCCGCGGCCTCACGCTCCTGCTTTTTCGCCAGGCGTTTGTCAAAGGCGTCGGACTTCATGGCGATGCTTTCTTCGCTGAACATGACCTGCCTGAGAAAACGGAAGCCGAACTGCATGAGTTCGATTTCGTCCTCGGCAAGCGTTTTCTTGAGATCGTCGGGCAGATCGTAAACTTCGTTGAACGAATCGCTGAAGACAAAATCGCGGAAACGATCGAGGTCGTAGCAGGCCATGAAGAACAGTTGCAGGCTACGCTTGGAGGGCGTTCCAACGGTCGGCCCGGAAGATTTCTTCTTCAGGATCAGCTGGCGCCAGCCGCGGCCCAGTTCGTCATAGTCCTCCAGGCCTTGCTCGTGGCGGTATTCGTCGATGGTCAGGAAACGGTCTTCCTTATGCCCCAGGCAGTGTGCTTCTTCAACCAGGGCATAGGAATTGATGTCGGTGTATTCGTTCTGCTTGCGCATCGAGACCAGTGCTACGGGGTAGTAGCGGCAGGCAGTGGGACGGTCTTCATAGACGCTGCATCCCTCGTCGGTCATGAACTGGCATGCTGTTCCACCTTCTACGGGCTTGAATTTGACGCCGGCGATGCTGTCCTTGTCCATTTCGTAGGGTTCGGTGAAACCCAGCAGGAATTCGCCGGAAGTCAGGCCCAGCCGGCGTTTCAGGCGCAGGATGTCGTAGGGGGTGAGGGTGATGTCGATATTCTTGCAGCAGGCGTTGAAGCAGGCGATTTCCTTATGACAACGAAACTGGATCACCTTTGAGCCATCGTACGAGGTCGGTATCACCGGGCTGGGGACAAAGGGGGATTCATTGATAATATTTTCCATCATTCTTACCTCATCGTGCGCTGCAAAAAACTAAAAAAATTTGACTCTGCCATGTGTGCAGAGTTGCATGAAACTGTAATTATCTTGCCGTCCATGATACCAAAACGGTTTTAACGGTCTTACAGAATGAAAAACCGGGCGCCGCGAGGCGCCCGGTTTTAGCTTGCTACAACTACTCTCAACTGCCTTAGTGAGCGGCAGGCTTGAACAGTTTGGACTTGTCGACCAGATCCACGTGGGCGCGCTTGAACACGGTCCACTTGTGGGTGGTTTTGTCGTAGATGGAGTTCACGAAGCACTTCCAGTTTTCCTCATCGACAAAGTTCTTGTCCATGCGGTAGTAGAAACCCGGGTAACGGGATTCTTCGCGGAACTGGATGTGTTTCATGTGGGCTTCGGCTGTCAGGATGCGATGGTAGTTTTCCCATGCACGCAACAGTTCGTGCAGGTCTTTCGCACGCATCTTCTGTGCATCTTCCTTCAGCATGCCCAACTTCTCTTCGGCAACGGCCAGCATCTTGTCACTGGTCGTGTAGTAGGTGGCAACGCCAGCAACGTACTCGTCCATGATCTTCTGCAGGCGGAACTGAAGCATCTTCGGCGTGATGTAGTTCGGGTTCACGTCGATAGCGGTGGAGTAGTCCTTGTGCTCCAGGAAGTTACGCACCGGCTGGTAGATTTGCGCAACCAACTCATCGGTCGAGGTATCCAGCTCTGGTTTCCAGTCCTTGTTGTCGATGCAGTACTTGACCATCGATTTGGCGCACATACGGCCTTCAGCGTGGGAGCCGGAGGAGAACTTGTGGCCGGATGCACCCACGCCGTCGCCGGCGGTGAACAGACCCTTGACGGTGGTCATGGAGCGGTAGCCCCAGTTCCAGCCGCTTGGCAGGTGAGCAGGAACGCCTTCTTTGGCTTCAGTGGTCGGCGCGCCGACATCTTCCGGACCGGACACCCAGATACCGCAGCAACCGGAGTGGGAACCGAGCAGGTAGGGCTCGGTAGGCATCAATTCGGAGTTTTTCTTCTCCGGCTCGATGTTTTCACCCACCCAGACGCCGCATTGTCCAATGCACATGTCGAGGAAGTCTTCCCATGCTTCTGCTTCCAGATGCTTCACTTCGCGTGGGGACAAGGTCTCGCGCATTTTTGCAAGAGCGGTCACGGTATCCATGTAAATCGGGCCGCGGCCTTCTTTCATTTCCTTCAGCATCAGGTGGTTACGCAAGCAAGATGCGGGAACTGCTGCCTGGCCATAAGGCGGGTAGTCGTTCAGCATTTCCTTGTTCTTGACCATGTACACTTCGCCGTTGGCGTTGGTGGCTTGGGCCTTGAACAGCAGGAACCAGGCGCCGACCGGGCCGTAGCCGTCTTTGAAACGGGCAGGCACGAAACGGTTTTCCATCATGGTCAGTTCTGCGCCAGCTTCGGCAGCCATGGAGTAGGTGGAACCAGCGTTCCAGACCGGGTACCAGGCACGACCTTGGCCTTCGCCAACAGAACGGGGGCGGAACAGGTTCACGCAACCACCGGCAGCCAGCAGGCAGGCCTTGAACTTGTACACAATCACTTTGTGGTCACGGGTGGAGAAACCAACAGCACCGGCGATGCGCTTAGGATCGTTCTTGTCGTTCACCAGCTTGACGATAAAGATACGTTCCTGGATGCGATCCATGCCGAGGGCTTTCTTGGCGGCTTCAGCAACGATCCACTTGTAGGATTCGCCGTTGATCATGATCTGCCACTTGCCGGAACGCACAGGCTTGCCGCCGTCTTTCAGCTTGGGCATGTCGACGGAGCCGTCATGACGCTCGCCGTTTTCATCCAGTTTCCAGATCGGCAGGCCCCATTCTTCGAACAGGTGCACGGATTCGTCAACGTGACGGCCCAGATCGTAGGCCAGGTCGTCGCGGGTGATACCCATCAGGTCGTTGGAGACCATGCGGGCGTAGTCGGCGGGGTCCTGCGCATCACCGATGTAGGTGTTGATCGCGGACAGACCTTGAGCCACGGCGCCGGAACGGTCCATGGCGGCTTTGTCGACCAGCTTGATTTTCAGATCGATACCGGACTCAGCCTTGGCGGCATCGGCCCAGCGCATGATTTCATAAGCGGCGCCGCAGCAGGCCATACCGCCACCAATCAGAAGAATGTCAACTTCTTCTTGGACTACTTCAGGATTTCCAAAAGTTCCAGACATTGCATTTACCTTTCAATGTTCGTTTATCAATAACCGTTCGCTGATCTTACTTGCGGATCAGTTCGGCGGGGTTGCCGGCGCGGTAGCCATTTTCCTGGTTGAAGAAGCCGGACTTGGTGATGTTGGCCATGTTTGCCGCTGGCTTGCCGCCGTAGCAGTCGATGGAACCTTCCGGGGTGGTGCGGATCGGGAACTTGAAACGCTTCATGCTGCCATTACGGAATTTGATGGTCCACATGATGGAGTCAGTTCCGCGCAGAGGCTGCACGGAGCCGCCCAGCGGGACAACGTCAGCATAGTGACGGGCTTCGATCGCGTTTTGCGGGCAAATCTTCACGCAGGAGTAACACTCCCAGCACTGTTCCGGTTCCTGGTTGAACGCCTTCATGGCGTGACCAGTTTCGGAACCATCTTTGTCCAGCTTCATCAGGTCGTGGGGGCAAATATACATGCAGGCTGTTTTGTCCTGACCTTTGCAGCCATCACATTTCTCTGTACGTACAAATGTTGGCATTGCTTCTACTCCTCGTAGTTATCACAGTACTACTATTAACAAAGGCCAGTTACTTGCGTAACCGGCCAACCTTAAAAAACTATTTTGCGGAATGGCCCTTCAGCTCAACCTTGACGTTCTCTTCTGCGCTCAGGCCGGCGTAGTACTTCTGCAGCACCTTGGCGACTTCGGGGCGGCTGAATTCAACGGGCAGGTCCTGGCCTTCGGAAAGCATCGAACGTACCTTGGTGCCGGACAACAGAATGCGGTCGTCCTTGGTGTGCGGGCAGGTGCGCTGTGAGGCCATGCCGCCGCACTTGTTGCACCAGAAGGTCCAGTCGATATTCATGTTCTTGGTTTCGAGCGCATCTTTCGGAATCTCGTCGAAAATCTTCTGGGCGTCGAAGGGGCCGTAGTAGTCGCCCACGCCGGCGTGGTCGCGACCTACGATCAAGTGCGAGCAGCCGTAGTTCTGGCGGAACAGGGCGTGCAGCAGCGCTTCGCGCGGACCGGCATAACGCATGTCCAGCGGGTAACCGGCCTGGATCACGGTGTTGGGGGCAAAGTAGTTGTCGACCAGGGTGCTGATGGCTTCGGAACGCACATCGGCGGGTATGTCGCCCGGCTTCAGTGCGCCCAGCAGGGAGTGGACCAGCACACCGTCCATGGTCTCGATGGCGATCTTGGCCAGGTACTCGTGCGAGCGGTGCATGGGGTTGCGGGTCTGGAAGGCGGCGATCTTGGACCAGCCCATCTTCTCGAAGGCGGCGCGGGTTTCGGCGGGGGTCATGAACTGGTCGCCGTACTTCTCCTTGAAGCCGCCGGTGGACAGCACCTTGACCGGGCCGGCCAGGTTGTACTTGCCCTGAGCCATCACCATCTTGACGCCGGGGTGTTCCATGTCGGTGGTCTTGTAGACCTCCATGCACTCGTGGGCCTTGTCGATCGTGTATTTTTCGGTCACCGTCATGGTGCCCATGATCTCGCCGGTTTCGCCGTCCACCAGGGCTACACCGTCGCCGACCTTGACGCCCTCGTCGTCGGTCGACAAGGTAACAGGAATGGGCCAGAACAGGCCGTTGGCCATTTTGTAGCCATCACACACACCCTGCCAGTCAGCATGCGTCATAAAGCCGTCGAGAGGCGTAAAGCCACCGATGCCTAACATAATAAGATCGCCAGTTTCGCGCGAGCTCATGCGCACCTTAGGCATAGCCTGGGCACGCGCCAATTCCTGTTTCAAAGCATCGCCGCTTAACAGCAATGGTTTGAGCTCTCCTCCGCCATGCGGCCTTACTAGTTTAGACATGATTTATATTCTCCATTAAGTGAGCAACA